>JADYYU010000412.1 GCA_020853515.1 Chitinophagaceae bacterium
AGCACCTGCGAACTCATTGATTTTTTACGCTTCAATGTGCATTTCCTCAGTGATATTTACAGTCAGCAACCGGTATCGGGAGCAGGTATGTACAACAGGGTTGAATACCGCGCCCTTGAAGGATTTGTACTTGCAGTGACACCGTTTAATTTTACGGCCATCGGTGGTAACCTGCCTACATCTGCAGCTATGTGCGGCAATGTGGTAGTTTGGAAACCGGCCAATACACAGATCTACTCTGCACAGTTATTTATGAAAATATTGCAGGAAGCCGGCTTACCTGACGGTGTGATCAATCTCGTGTACGTGAGCGGACCGGTAGTGGGTGAAGTTTGCTTTTCGCATCCTGAATTTGCAGGGGTTCACTTTACTGGAAGTACAGGTGTATTTCAGGGCATGTGGAAAAGCATCGGCGAAAATATTTCAAAATATAAAACTTATCCGCGCATTGTGGGCGAAACCGGGGGTAAAGATTTTGTGCTGGTGCATCCATCAGCCAATGAAGATGCTGTGGTAACCGCTCTGGCAAGAGGTGCCTTTGAATATCAGGGTCAAAAATGCAGTGCCGCCTCCCGCGCTTATCTGCCAGATAATATGGCTGCTTCGATCAAAAAGAAATTAGTGTCCGCTGTTAAATCCATGAAAATGGGCACCACAGAAGACTTTACCAATTTTGTGAACGCGGTGATTGACGAAAAATCATTCAACAATATTAAGAATTATATTGATGCTGCTAAGAAAGACAAGTCGTGTAAAATATTGGTTGGTGGCAAGTGCGACAAATCAAAAGGTTGGTTTGTAGAACCGACGGTGATCGAAACCACAGATCCGAAATACAAAACGATGTGTGAAGAAATTTTCGGACCGGTGCTCACGATTTATACATTTAAAGCAGACGATTTTGAAAAAGTATGTGATCTGGTTGACAGCACTTCAGAATATGCATTAACCGGAGCTGTATTTAGTCAGGACCGTTATGCACTTGAAAAAGCAATGAAAAAACTGACACATAGTGCCGGTAATTTTTATATCAATGATAAACCGTCCGGTGCAGTAGTGGGTCAGCAGCCATTTGGCGGTGGACGTGCAAGCGGCACCAATGACAAAGCAGGCTCTATGTTGAATCTTTATCGCTGGCTGAGCGCCCGTACCATCAAGGAAACGTACAATCCGCCGGTAGATTATAAGTATCCGTTTATGTTGGAGAAATAGGATCCTGTGTCGGGACGATAGGTTTTAAAAGAGTGCATGACAATGTTCTGAAGGTGCGTTTGGCATTGACAAAACTGCACTGATTGCATCGTGTATTATGACACGCACTAAAACTTAAAATACTGTAAGATTATGACTCATAATAATTATCTCCCTTCAGTAATTTCAAGGTTTGAATACTACAAATCACTCGGTGAAAAAACGTTCGATCAATTGCATGATGAACAATTGCTTTGGCAATTCAATGATGAAAGCAACAGTATCGTACAAATCGTGCAACATTTATCGGGCAATATGCTGTCACGGTGGACCAACTTTCTGAACAGCGACGGCGAAAAAGATTGGCGTCACCGTGATGCAGAATTTGAAAGGAAGACACTTACACGAACAGAGATGCTTGAGTGCTGGAACAAAGGCTGGCAATGTCTACTAAATACCCTGCAGGAACTTAACCCGGCCGATCTGCAGAAAACGGTCTATATCCGTGGCGAGGCCCATAGTGTAACAGATGCGATCAACAGACAACTTGCTCACTACCCTTATCATATCGGCCAGATCGTTTTTATTGGTAAAATGCTCGCTGACAACTGGACTTCCTTATCGATCCCGAAAGGCCAGTCAGATGCATTTAACGAAACTCAATTCGGGAATGCAGCAAAGTCGCGATCCTAATTTTAGCATCGTGTTTTGTTTTTGTCTTACTACTTTTGGTCAACTAAAACTTTCCTTTTGGCTAACAAAACATCGCAGCACATTTTAAACACCGCAGCAAACCTGCTAGGCTTTTGCCTGTTTATAGTCACCTCGCTGCATTTCACCAATAAATCGGCCAACACGCTGATCGATGAATTAACCTCGGTGATTGCCCTGTTGCTCACCATTTCCTGTCTCCTCTCGTTTATTTCTATAAGGACCGAAAACGATAAAAGGGAAATCTACTGCGAGAAAATGGCAGACAATTTTTTCTTTATATCCCTGTTAGGTATCTTTGCGGTTATCGTATTTATTATCATCAACTATTGGAATGCCTGAATACGCATTAGCGGCAAATTTTTATGACTTGCGTGCCTTTAGTGGTTTGGATATGCAACAGGTAAAATCCATTCGTTAAAACAGGCAGCAACACATGATTTTCGGGATGCAATGCACTATAGATGGCAGCTCCGCTAACGTCAAATAAAGTAATTTTTAGTAAAGGATCTTTACTCAAAATACGAAGCTCATTTCCAGTCAGCGGATTCGGATACACAGAAGCATAAACTAACTGCGATGGGTCGCTGACTGCAACAGGCGTGCACTGTGCGGTGGTATCAATGGCTGGCGCAAAAAACGTCGCCAGATGCTGTGTCCGCAACCAGTAGTTATCAACGGCATGACCGGTTAGGGCAGGATTGGCAATTTGAGTCGCACAATCTGCTGTATTCAGGGTACTGTCGAAATAAACTGGTGGCAATGGATTAACCTGACCGTTCAGTGCATCTATCATAGTTTTAATTCCTTTTGACCCATAAACCAGGGGCCTGTTTACCAACCACTGGCAATTGGCCGGAAACTGTGTAAAGCAATACGCTTCGCCCTGCAATACGGGATCGTCCTGATAGGGTACCACCAGATCATTTGGCTGATGATAAAGGTATAAGACCGGTGCCTGACTGTAACTATGATGTGTAAAAAGTTCGTTCATCATACCACCATAAAAATTGCCCACACCTTTGATAGCATAAGGCAAAGCGGATGGATTACCGGTACCGGTAATATCCCCCAGATCCGGACGGCTGAGATTCATAGAAGCGATGCTTGTGTCGAAACCGGTTGACTGAATACATTGATTTTCGTAAATGGCATTCGGTGGCAGCACATCAGGAAGAGCGCTGCATTGCATCGGCTTTTCGATCAGTTCATCCATGAACGCAGCCGACAAAGCAATAAATCCACCTGCACTTTCACCCACCAAAAATACATTGCGCACATCGATCTGATAAGTAGCAGCATGGTTTACCAGATAACGGATGGCTGACTTTGCATCCTGCATGCCCCTGTATGAGGCTCGGTACCACTCGGCTGTATCCTGCATATTGAGGCAGTTCCACGGAATACCAAACATCGACACATTACAGTTGATCATCGCATTGGTCTGAAACATACCCAGTCTGTAATCGATGGAAGCCGTTACATAGCGGCGCTTTGCAAAATCGCGCATCAGCAGGGGCGGCAAATCCTGATCTTTGCTTCCGGCTAAAAAAGCGCCGCCATGTATGGCAATGAGCAGCGGTCTGCCACAAGGCGGTACGGTATCATTGAGCGGTACGGCCACATTCATTTTTAAAAACCTGGTATTACCTGCAAAATCAGTTTGTGTGTCGTAAGTGATATCGTTGGTCTGCTGAATCTGAAACAGCGTATCCACCCATTTTTGCGCATAAGCCCCGGAACCTATGCAAATAAACATCGTTGTCATAATAGTCAGTACATACTTCATGTTGCGATTCTTTTGCTTAAGCTAAGTTAGTATTTTTAACCCAGAATACCTGATTAAATATCCTGTTGTCTGACTGCAAAACTAATCCTACTTTTACGAAGCATGCTTTTAAAGTTAATCCTTCAATTTATCATCGGACTGGGCGTTGGCGTTTACAGCTACCTGACACCTGGATATATTAATCTGAGTGTGATGCAACTCAGTACCAACCGGCAAAAAAGTATATTATGGAAAGCCATTCTAATAATTTCAATGGTTGAAATACCCTATGCCGTAGCTTGTTTGTCTGGTATGCAATGGCTGATGCAGCAGGAACTTCTGATGAAGATCATTAGCTGGGCTATCGCAGGCGTTTTATTTTTAATGGCCATACTCACCCTGTTTGAGTCGCGCAGGGAAGGTAAAGATCAGCAGATAGATGAAGGTGCATTAGACAAAGCGAAATACACCAAACTATTTATTTTTGTAGTTTTCAATCCCTTTCAGATTTCAGCCTGGGCGATATGGGGTGCTTACTTTATTGAAAAAGACTGGTTTGACTGGTCACTGTTCTCCATCATCATTTTTGCCGCAGGCGCCTCTGCCGGTGTGTTCATTATTTTAAAAGTATATGAATATATGGGACAAAAATTAGTGCAGTTTTTTAAGCTGCAAAAAAAATATGTGAGTTATGCTGTAGCCGGTATTTTGTTTATACTGGGCCTTGTGCAGCTTGTCAGAAATGTGACCTGATTTACCCTCATGTTTAAAATCTGGGTGGCACTATATTTTACAGTCATCTTAACATTCAGCGAGATATTTTTGAATAAAAAAAATGAAACCCACTTATTTGCTGATCGCCGGATTGATTTGCATTTCCTGCTTTATTGTTCCGAAATTTTACACAGATGCTCAGATCAAGAAACATATTACAAAGCAAGCTTATCAAAACGGCGATATCATTTTTCAGTCGTCAAACAGCAGACAATGTCAGGCGGTAAAATTTGCAACCCATTCAGACGTCAGTCACTGCGGTATGCTGCTTGAGCACGATGGTGAGTGGTACGTGCTGGAAGCTGTGGAGCCTGTGCAGGAAACCAAATTATCAACCTTTATCAGCCGGGGTAACGGGCAGCATTACACCATCAAACGAAACAAAAACACGCTACTGACGGATGAGCAAGTGGAAAAAATAAAATTGGCAGCCGGGCAATTTATCGGTAAACATTATGATATTTATTTTAACTGGAGCAATACCGAAATTTACTGTTCTGAATTGGTTTGGAAATTGTATCGCGAGGCTGGTATAGACATTTGTGCACCCAGAAAGTTAAAAGATTTTGATCTGAGTCATCCCCTGGTAGTTACCATGATGAAAGAGCGCTATGGTAGCAAAATCCCCTTAGAAGAAACAGTCGTTGCTCCTTCAGATATTTATCAATCCGCCATGCTGACTACGGTTGAAGAGCGGTAGCTATACCCCACGCAAATCTTCACGCAAAACATCACGGCGATCCGGCGAATTGAGGTTGCGAACATTTTAATTACGTAGTCCTATCCTATTTAATAAGTTTATTCCGATAAAAAATGATAGTATTACATTCAAAATCAGTAAATCTTATGTTTACGATAGAGCAAGTTAAAGCAGCGCATTCCAAAGTAAAAAGTGGTGCCGATTTTCCTCAGTATATTCAGGATCTGACAGCCCTCGGGGTGCAGCGTTATGAAATATTTGTCGCCGACGGGCATGGCATTTATTATGGTACAGAAAATGATTCAGTACAGTCAGAAGCCAAATATCCTGTACTCGATATTGCAACCACAGCCAATCTGGAGCAGTTTATACACCTTTTGAAATTACATCAGAAAGGTGGCACCGATTACATGACCTTCTGCAACGATGCAGCACGCTCAGGCGTTGAAAAATGGGTGGTACGTATGGATGCCATGAGCTGTGTCTATTTCGACAAAGCAGGCAATGAAATGCTGATGGAAGAAATACCTGCGAAGTAAATAAAGATCGATTCCCGCAGATTTAAACACCGTAAGCGCCGCGTTAAATTTTTAATCTTAAAAATTTTAAAGCAAATGTCCATTCAATCATTATCTTTATAAAAATAGAAATTTTGAAGCGAAAATTGATTGTAGTAACAGGTTTGCTACTTATGTTGGCAATAGCATGTACAACAAAAAAAGTTGACTTACAGTATATGACAGTACCATGGTTTAAAACCGATTCATTGGTTATCTATGATAATCATAGCATCAGTGACAGCATGCTGGTTGACTTTGATAATGACGGAATACCGGACTTATCTATTTGCGGCTATAGTTATTCGCTGGGTGCAGGACAATTTGAACAAAAATCTTTCTTCAGGTTAAATGCCCTGAATCCAGATTACGGCATTCTTTCAGAAATTCAAAAAGATACAATTTGCACAGATACAACCATACTGAACAATATCTTGAATTTCTCCTCTCATAATTGCAGTTCTCCGGACGGCAACGTAATTACCGGGACATATGCCATCAGCAGTAAGCAGTTTTTAACTGTACCTGATGGCATTTACAACAGTGGTATGGTGACTATACTTGACTACAAATACCTCAGTTCGCAAGTTTCTTCAAATTCATATTACATCGCATTGGGCAACTCCTATGAAGGCTATTTTTTTATTAAAAATCTGAATACAAAAAAGGTCTATGCTATAGAATTAGGGGTAGAATTTGTGTGGTATTATATACTGAAGAACATTATTCTTCTATCTTAGAAGGTGATAGTCATTTTAGGGCAGATGAGCAGCAAGCTGCTTATAAATATTTATGTACTGATATGCACTGTACATTGATAAACCAACTTGTATTTCCGGAGCTTGTGCCGCAACCAAGTAAAAGTTGACAGTGATTACAAAAACTACAATCACCATTAAGCTAAAAAAAATCCCCTGAAAATTCAGGGGACTTTTTCATTTATTGTTTACCATCAGGTCGCGGTAATAATACCTTGCGGCTGAATTTAAATTTGCCTGTCTTCGGATCGGTACCGGTCAGTTTCACCTGTACTTTATCTCCTTCTTTAAACACACCATCCATGGTTTCGAGACGTGAATGACTGATTTCAGAAATATGGAGCAAACCTTGTTTGCCCGGCAGGAATTCTACAAATGCACCAAATGGCATGATCGATTTCACAGTAGCGTCGTATACCATTCCGATCTCCGGAACCATCACGATGCCTTTGATCCAGGCCAATGCTTTGTCAAGACCTTCTTTTTGTTTTGAGAAAATACTTACGTGTCCTTTATCACCCACTTCTTCGATGGTGATATTGGTGCCTGTTTCGCGTTGTATTTCCTGAATGATCTTACCACCCGGTCCGATCACCGCTCCGATAAATTCTTTATCGATCGCCAGGAATTCCATACGAGGTGCATGAGGTTTGAGGTCAGCACGTTTTTCAGGGATGCAGGCGTACATGGCATCGAGTATATGCATACGGCCGGCGTTTGCCTGTGCAAGTGCAGAGCGCATTACATCCATACTTAAACCGTCTACTTTAATATCCATCTGTATACCACAGATCCCATCACGGGTTCCGGTAACTTTAAAATCCATATCTCCCAGATGATCTTCATCGCCCAGGATATCGGTCAGTACGACCCATTTGCCATCTTCACGTGAAATGAGTCCCATTGCCACACCGGAAACGTGTTTCGGAATAGGCACACCGGCATCCATCAAGGCAAGCGAGCCTGCGCAAACGGTAGCCATAGATGATGAACCATTACTTTCGAGAATATCCGAGATTACACGGATGGTATAAGGGAATGCTTCTTTAGCAGGAATCACTTGTTTGAGTGAGCGTTGCGCCAGAGCACCATGTCCCACTTCACGACGTCCCGGACCTCTCATCGGTTTGATATCACCGGTTGAGAATGGCGGGAAATTATAAAATAAGTAAAAACTTGAATAGGTAGATCCTTCAGCATCTTCGATCATTTTTTCATCATCGGGTGTACCTAACGTTACAGTGGTGAGTGATTGGGTTTCACCTCTGGTAAATAAGGCCATACCATGGGGCGAAGGTAAATAATCGATTTCCATATCGAGTTGACGAACCTGATCGAGCGCGCGACCGTCGAGGCGGATTTTTTCATCCAGCATCATATTTCTGATCACTTCTTTCTCCAGGTTGTGGAAGTAGTAACCTACCAGGGCTGCATCTTCAGGTAATAATTCTCCCAGATGCTCAACTGTTTCTGCTGCCAATTGATGAAATGCATCAATGCGGACATGTTTGGAGGAAGCCGCTTTGGAGATCTCATAAATTTTATCTTTTGCAAAAGCAATAACTTTTTCGTTCAGTTCCTCATTGCGGTAAGGTTTGGTATAATCACGTTTTGCAGGTGAACCTACCATTTCCCACAATTCACGTTGCGCCTGCACCTGAATTCTGATGGCGTCATGACCGGCTTCGATCGCTCCTATCAGATCTTCTTCGCTGCATTCTTTACTTTCACCTTCCACCATCATAATATTCTTGTCAGTAGCTGCTATGATAAAATCCATGTCAGAAACCGTCATTTGCGCACGGGTCGGGTTGATCACAAATTTGCCATCGATACGTGATACCCTTACTTCAGAAATGATTTCCTGAATAGGCACATCCGATACTGCGAGTGCTGCAGATGCGGCCAGACAAGCCAGGGCATCGGGCATGATTTCGGAATCGGAAGAGATGAGGGTCACTAAAACCTGTACTTCGCAAACATAATCATCCGGAAACAAAGGACGTAAGGCGCGGTCAATGAGACGTGAGATCAGAATTTCATTATCGCTCAGACGGCCTTCACGTTTGAAAAATGAACCCGGAATACGACCTGCTGCTGCAAATTTCTCCTGATAATCTACTGATAAAGGAAAAAAGGATTGTCCGGGTTTAGGTTCTTTATTAGCAACCACAGTAGCCAGAATTGCACAGTTACCCATGCGTACGAGGGCAGAACCGTCAGCCTGACGGGCAAGCTTTCCGGTTTCGATCGTAATCTGACGGCCGTCGCCTATGTCGAATGTTTTTGTTTTTAAGTTGAACATGTTTATTGTGTTTAAAAGTTAAAGGTGTGAAGGGTTAAGTCCGCAGAGGCGGAAAGGTTTGTTGGGGTACCGTTTTTAAGGGTCAGTCCGCCAGGGTGGAAAGGGGAAGGTATCAGTTGTGGGTTAATCATTTGCTTATTTTGTTCAATTCGTTTAAGATACTAATCGCTACGACCAGACCGGTATTCGCAGATGGCAAAATGCTCATTGGAAGCTTAAAGCCGGCGAATATGTTGAATAAAAAAAGCTAAATAATGACCCTAAGATGAATGGTGCCAACGCCCATTGGCTTCATAAAGTGATATCTCTGACCACAAAAAAATGTCTCCCCAAAAACAGCAATTCCCAACCTTATGAGCTGGGAACGTCTGATGGAAATTTATTTTCTTAAGCCAAGTGTTACGAGGAGTGCCCTGTAACCTTCGAGATTTGTTTTGGACAAATAGGTAAGTAATGATTTGCGTTGACCTACCAGTTGGATCAACCCGCGATTGGAATTGAAATCCTTTTTATTGGTTTGCATATGCGACGAAATGTGTTTGATTCTTTCGGTAAGCATAGCGATTTGGGCTTCTGTGGAACCTGTATTGGTTTCGCTTCCGCCATGTGTTGCAAATAATTCTTTTTTGCGTGCTGTAGTTAATACTGACATCTTTAAAGTATTAGGTTTTATTTTTTTATTCGGCTGCGAAAGTAGGCAATATTATGGAATAAAAAAAATTAGTTTGAAGGAAATTACTAAAAAAGGTAGATAAATTGGAATATATACGTAAAACCTACTCTCCCAAGCCTGTGGCTTCGTGAGTCTTATGTACTTCGTAGGCTTTGCCAACAATACTTTTTCGACTCCGCTCAGCAGGAGAGTCAAAAAAAATGCAACAAACAGTGGGAACGCTTCGACTGCGCTCAGCGTGACAAGGACTGGACTCTGTTGTGCGAAGCGTCTTCGCTTCGCATAATTATTATGTCGCGTTCCGCGACGACCCTTTTAAACTGAATAACCTGCTTGCACGAAACGTCCTCGCGTCGCATACCTATTTTGTCGTTGCCTGTCCATCGGGGCGGATTCCGCGACCGCACTCCTAAACTAAGTAATCAATCTCCATAAGACCGGAATTTAACTGATAAAATTGCGCACTGCTATATAAGTAATGCGATTGCTCCGCCACAATGCCTGCCCTTACCGGATTGCCATGAATATAATGTAATTTCTGTTCAAAAAAATCCTTTGAATGAATCTCTTCCGGATGACTATTGCCCTTCCAAACCTTGAATATCTTATTCCTTGCAGTCCGATTGGCATAAAATTTAAACATATACAATAGCCATTCATTCCTGCTTTCGCAACCGTTCTCCTGAATATAAGCCGTAAATTGCTTGCTTGTATGCGTTTTAAAATCTCTGATAATGTCACTCAGGTTGTTCTGTTCCGCTGTCCAGATTGTGTGTACGTGATTCGACATAACAACATAAGCGTGCACTTTTAATGATTTATTTAGACGGCAGAATTGC
>JADYYU010000413.1 GCA_020853515.1 Chitinophagaceae bacterium
AAATATCTCGCTATGGATGTGGTGAAAAACCAATTTCCAAAAGATTTGAAATTCCTGTATGGTCTGGCAGACAAAGAACTTCGTGAAAAAGAAAAAGTTTGCATTTTATATGCCATCAAAAAACGTCCAGGTGTAGACGAACCAAAACTGGGCGGTGATCATATTACAGATACCCGTCAGGATTATGACCGTATAACAGGGCAGCCTGATGTGCAAATGAGTATGGATAATATCGGTGCAAGAGCGTGGGAAAAACTGACCGGAGATAATATCGGTAAATCAATTGCCATTGTATTGGATAATCAGGTTTACTCAGCACCGGCCCCCAGCGAAAGAATTGCCGGAGGCAGCTCAAACATTACCGGAAGCTTTACCGTTGATGAAGCAAAAGATCTGGCTAACATATTAAAAACCGGTAAATTGCCTGCACCTGCAAAAATCGTGCAAGAACAGGTAGTGGGCCCAACCTTAGGAAAAGAGGCTGTTAATGGCGGCTTACTTTCATTTGTAATTTCGTTTTTGGTGATCTTTATCCTGATGCTGGTTTATTACAATACTGCAGGATGGGTTGCGAACATCGCATTGATCCTGAATTTATTGTTTACTATCGGCGTGTTGGCTGCACTGCATGCTACACTCACTGCAGCAGGTATTGCTGGTCTGGTATTAACGATCGGTATGGCGGTAGATACCAACGTAATTATTTTTGAACGTATCAAGGAAGAACTAAAACTGGGCAAGTCGCACGAAAATGCGGTAAACGAAGGTTACAGACGTTCATTGAACCCGGTATTGGATGGACACATTACCGTATTGATGACGGCAATCATACTCTTTATTTTCGGATTAGGCCCGGTACTCGGCTTTGCCACCACGCAGATCATCGGTATTTTACTATCCCTGTTTTGCGGTATTCTGGTATCACGTCTCATCACCGATATGCGTATGAGCAAGGGCAATCACTTCAATTACTTTACCAAGTTTTCTGATAAAATGTTCCAAAGCTTCCACTTCCATTTTATCGAATGGAGGAAAAAAGCCTATGTCATTTCAGTTGTTGTGCTGATATTAGGGATCGCATCTTTATTTTATGGCTTCGATTATGGAGTAGAGTTTGCCGGTGGCAGAAGTTATACGGTGCGAATGGAAAAATCAGCGAAAACCTCCGAAATCCGGGAAATCCTTAAAGGTAAATTTGAAGAATACCCCATCGTTAAAACAATTGGCAATGTCAATCAGGTTAATATCACAACAGCTTACAAAATCAAAGACCCTTCAAAAAATGTTGAGAATGAGGTAAGATCCTTGTTATATCAGGGATTGAAAAGCGGTGGATTTATAGGTGCAAATGTACAGGAAGCTGAATTTGTGGGAACTTCAAAATATATTATGAGTTCTCAAACCGTTTTGCCGACTATTTCAGACGATCTGAAGAAAGGGGCCATCTGGGCTGCGATCTGGTCACTGCTTATTATCTCGGCTTATATCTTTATTCGTTTCAGAAAATGGCAGTATTCAGTAGGTACCTTAGTGGCTTTGCTGCATGATATCTTTGTAACCCTGGCTGTATTCTCTTTCCTGCGCCGGGTAGTACCCTTTGCACTTGAGATCGATCAGCACTTTATTGCCGCTGTATTAACGGTGATCGGCTTCTCAATGAATGATACAGTGATCGTATTTGACAGAATCAGGGAGTATTTCCGTAAACGTCCGGGACATTCAAAAACGGATATTATCAACGCTGCGATCAATGATACTTTAAGCCGTACTATTATGACCTCGCTCACGGTATTTATTACCTTGCTGGTGTTATTTTTGTTTGGCGGTGAAGTCACTAAAGGATTCGCATTTGCCATGATGATCGGGGTATTTACCGGCACCTACTCTTCTATTTTTGTAGCAGCACCGATCTTGATTGATCTGGATAAAACAGATAAACTTTCACAGGAAGTGGACAAAGATCTGCATATTGAAGAACTCAAGAAAATGGCCTAAGAGACATTCAAATTTTTCAAAAGACCATTTGCCTCCGCAGATGGTCTTTTTTTTTACCTAAAATTCAAGCAGCCTTTGTATTGCCAGCAATTGATGGCTGCTTTTTTGAGTTAAACATGCTGTAGACCGCTGCAGCATAGACATAGAGAGGAAACGCTTTTGCGGCTATGCCAAGGATTTTTTTTTCATGCCTAATTGTGCTACATTCGCAAAAATTTAAAAAAAATAAGAATGAAAGAAGTCTATATCGTTTCAGCAGTAAGAACCCCTATGGGCAGTTTTGGCGGTGCCTTGAAAGATTTTTCAGCCACTCAACTTGGCGCCATAGCCATAAAAGAAGCTGTAAAAAGAGCGGGAATCAAACCTGAAGACGTACAGGATGTATTAATGGGTTGCGTTATGCAGGCCGGACTCGGACAGGCACCTGCCCGTCAAGCAGCCAAATTTGCCGGATTACCCGATTATGTAAACTGCACCACTATCAACAAGGTTTGCGCCAGCGGCATGAAAGCGGTGATGTCAGCAGCTCAAAGTATTATGCTGGGCGATGCGGATATTGTGGTGGCCGGTGGTATGGAAAGTATGAGTAAAGTGCCCTTTTACTCACATAATATGCGTTTTGGAAACAAATACGGCAATGTGACACTGGAAGATGGCATTGTGAAGGATGGACTGCTGGATGTTTATCATAATTATCCGATGGGCAATGCTGCAGAGCTTTGTGCCAAAGAATGCAATATCAGTCGCGAAGCTCAGGACGAGCACGCTATTGAAAGTTATAAAAGAAGTCAGGCTGCCTGGGATGCCGGAAAATTTGACAATGAAATTGCGCCCGTTGAGATACCGCAAAGAAACGCAGATCCAAAAATCATGAATCGCGACGAGGAACCATGGAATGTAAAATTTGATAAGATTCCTGCATTGAAACCCGTATTTATAAAAGATGGCACTGTAACAGCAGCCAACGCCAGTACGATGAATGATGGTGCCTCAGCTTTGGTTTTGATGAGTAAAGAAAAAATGGAAGCTTTAGGTTTGAAACCGCTGGCAAAAATATTGTCGTATGCGGATGCAGAACAGGCTCCTGAATGGTTTACCACCACACCAGCCCTGGCAGTTCCAAAAGCGGTTGCTAAAGCCGGATTGAACATGGAAGATATCAGTTTCTGGGAA
>JADYYU010000414.1 GCA_020853515.1 Chitinophagaceae bacterium
AGGCAAGCCCGTCCTGAATTATAAGTGGCTATTGTTAACTGTGGGAATATTCTGTACTGAATTATTGCGATTTGAATCAGACCGTCAATACATTAGACTAAGTTTGTAATATTGCAATTATTTTGAAAAACGTAACAGATTGAAAAAATTCTTTATCTTAATATGGTGGTCAATATGCTTAAGCATACCGGTTCGTGGTCAGGAAAGATCAACAGCCATCGGTGTTCATTTTGCCGGCCTTGATTTTTATGGGCCGCAAACGGGCAACTATCTATTGCAGCAAACATCACCTAAGCAGAAACTTTTCTGGGATCCTGCCATCCGATTCAGCGTGCAGAGATCTTATGCTAAACAGATTGATTTTACTTTTGCCCTCCTTCTCAGCAGCCTCGTGATGCCGGCATCAAAAAACGATACGGCTTATTTAGTAAGCAAGCAACCCAGTTCAAAAGTCAAACAGCAAATAGGATTTTTATCGATGGATGCAGGCATGCTTTATTCTTTTTTACCCAAAGGGAAGTTTATTTGTACACCGCAGGCTGCCATGGGTGTGGGGTATTATTTTCATAAAATGAATAATGGCGTCCATGCCTATGCCGGACTGGGATTGCATATTCACATCAGTAGAAATCTGAATGCCGGCCTACAGTCAACTTATCACTATTCGGTAACCAATCGCTACCAAACCTACCTGCAACATGCAATCGGCCTGCTTTATAGCTTTGGCAAACCGGCAACTACCCATGTAAAACAACTCAAACGTAACAGCGAATCTGAAATAGAGCATACACAAGTGCAGGCAACAGCAGCCTTGAAAGAGTCTGTATCGCAGGACACAGATAATGACGGCATACCGGATGATCAGGATAACTGCATTACCGAACCCGGCCGGAAAGAAACATCTGGCTGCCCTGATAAAGACCGGGACGGCGTAGCTGACAAGCAGGATCTATGTCCCGATGTGAAGGGCAGCAAGTCTGCAAGGGGTTGTCCTGACGCCGACGGTGATGGTGTTGCTGATGCTACCGATCAATGCCCCGAAGTGTTTGGCAAGGGCCCGGAAGGTTGCCCGTTACCTGAAGATATTGAACCAGCAAAATCATCCAACACAGATACCATTGCTTCAGAAAATGCTGCTGTAACTGAGAAAGTAGAAGAGCCGGAAAATTTAAAAACAGCGACCGAAAAAGTCGGGGCTGCAGCGGCACAGATCCAGTTTAACTCCGGAACGGCGTATATTCACCCCTCCAGTTATTCTGCACTGGATACGATCGTTGCGGTGCTTAAAAAAGATCATTTACTACATGTAGACATTGAGGGCCACACAGATAATACGGGTGGAGAAAAGCAAAATCTCTTGCTTTCGCAGCAACGGGCAGATGCCTGTAAAGACTATCTGATAAAGGCCGGGATTGATGAAAAACGCATTTCGGCGATCGGCTATGGTGATATGAATCCTATAGCGGATAATACCACAGAGGCGGGCCGAAAAGCTAATCGCAGGACGGCCTTTCTGCTATTTATTCCGGGGCCGTAAATGTTAATGAGGGCGCTCAAGACGTAGTTGGCACAGTATTTGGAACTATTACAGTGGTTCACCTTTAAAATACCGGCCATGCAACATTTCAAAACTATCCTCTGCACACTATTATTCATCGGCAGTTCAATCGTGTCTATGGCCCAGAAAACCTCAAAAGATGAGGTAAAATCGGCTTTTGACGTCAAGGTATCCGAACTCTATACTAAGTACAAAACAGATGGTTTTGTAACATATAAAGGTGGAACGATCAACATGGAAAAGAACACTGAATTTCCCATTTTTGTGGAACTCAAAGCTGGAAGATGGTATCAGTTTGTTGTGATCGGAGACCCGGAAGCCAACAAAATTGAAATGAAATTAGGACTGGAAGGTGTTGGTGAAATTATTACCGATAAATTTAAACCGCAAAATACCAATGAATACTGGACGCAGTTTTCGTTTATTTGTCCACGTAACGGACGCTATCTGCTAACCTTTTATCAAAAAGGTGATAAAAAAGAAATGCTGGGACATGTGGGCATCCTGCAACGTCCTGATAAAACACCTGAAGGCGTGTATACTTTCAGATAATTGTATATAGGTACTGTTATTTTATAAAAAAGGCTATCTGCTAAAAAGTGGATGGCCTTTTTTAGGTCATAAAAACAGAACTCAGTTCAGACTAAATATAATTACTTAAGACAACTTTCAAATTTACCATGACAAAACCTCCACCCGTTAATTAGACAATATAATCAACAGAATTATTATAAATTTGAAACATGAAATGTTTATTACTGGCTGTTGTCTTATCGATGACTTGCCTTGCTTCGACTAGCTTTGCGCAACAAAATACATACAGCTTGAGTATTTTAGAGCATCGGGAGAACTATAAAAAAGAATTTCTATCAGACGCGCATAGTCCGCTCAGGCAGCAAGACACAGCCTACCTGAGATTTTATGCGCCAAACAGCGCTTATCTGTTGCAGGCTGATTTTGTGAAGGTTGAGGACGAAAAGGGTTTTGATATGCAGACGCACAATGGCGTGATCAAAAAGTATTTTATATACGGCTACGTCACTTTCCGTCTTCAAAACAGGGATTGTAAACTATTTGTGTACCAAAGCGAAAAACTACGAGCCCAGGAAGGCATGGAGGATTATCTTTTTATACCATTTACGGACAATACCAATTACAGTGAGACTTTTGGCGGCGGCAGATATCTTGATTTTAAAATAAAAGATATAGCAGGTCAGCGGCTACTGATAGATTTTAACAAATGTTACAATCCCTACTGCGCATACAAAGAAGGGTATGCCTGTCCGATACCGCCAAAAGAGAATGACCTGAACATATCCATTGAAGCCGGTGAGAAATTATTTGGCCGGTCAGAATAGGAATTAGCAACAGAACAGCTATTCCTTTGGATTTGATTTTCTGACGTACTTCGTGAGAATCACAATCTGCGAACCATTCACTTTCCCTTCAATTTGTTCCGTATTATCTTCTACCAACCGGATATTGCGCACAACCGTTCCCAATTTTGCACTAAATGTGGCTCCTTTCACATCCAGGGTTTTTACCAGCACCACTGAATCCCCTTTTTCGAGCACCGCACCATAGCAGTCAGTATGCTTATCAGCGGGGGCTGCCGTATCTGCAATACCTGCCTTAGCCCATTCCATCGTTGCTTCATCCAAATAAGCGATATCAAGCAGGTCGCGTGCCCAGTCGTATGCGCTTAACTGCGTCAGCATGCGCCAGCTTAAAACCTGCACTGCCGGTGTTTCGCTCCAGATTGATTCATTCAGGCAACGCCAGTGGTTTTCGTCGGCGGTGCTGATATCCTCTAACTGATCTTTACAAGTGGTGCAAATCCATACATGATGGTTAAGTGAACTGCCATCACTATGTGGCAACAGGTAAGCAATGTCAGCTCTGTCAGAACTGCATAATTCGCATTTACCTTCACTTCTGTTCTGTAAATCGTTTTCTAATCCCATAGG
>JADYYU010000415.1 GCA_020853515.1 Chitinophagaceae bacterium
ATAATAATTATCATCCAATGCGTCAATCAGTTTTATTCGGGTACCTGCATTAAAGCCCTGCAAAGCACTCGACTTCTTATAATATCTGAAAGCGTTGGCGGTGCTGCCTAGTGCGATATACATATCCCCGATCTTGGCGTTTACGTCTGCCTGCAATTCCGGATCTTCCATTAAGGAGTCTGCTTTCAGTAAATACAAAATAGCACGGCGCTTTGGTTGACTGACAACTTCACCGCTGCCTGTAGTCTCACCTGTACCGTAAATGGCTATCTGATAATCATGATACGATTTGAGTACCACTGAATCGAGCACACCGAGCACGTCAGTCTGCATGTTGATGAGGTCAGCGTCTTCTCTATTGGCGAACACATCCGGCGCATAAAGATCAGGATGGCTCATCGCCTCAAAATAATGAAAATTGCCGGCCTTATAATACCATTCAGCATTAGCAGGTTGCTGCGTTGTTACCCTGCGATAAAATGCATTCAGTTGCGCCAATCCATCTACAAATAATAAGCGATACCTGAGCAGCACCGTTTCTGCATCATGATATCGTTTTAAGGTCTCGTATAATTTCCATAGTTTGTAATAAGCACCACTGTATAAAGAGTCTGTCTTGATCACCTGTAAGTAAAGTGACTCGGCTTCCGCAAAATGATTCCACTTTTCGCAGGCATCAGCCAGCATAAAATAATCATCCAGTCTGTGATAATAACTAGCAGTAAACGCTGAATAAATACAGGTATCTCTTCTGGTCATATACTTTCTGACAGAATCACTATATTTAAAAAAGGCCGCCGAATCGAGATGATAACTGATCGCGTAGTTCAAATAAATATCTGCCTCCTGCCATCGCTGTTTTTTCCAGAACATCTCACCCAGATAGTGAAATGCCAGTGGATGTTGCTTGTCAATACTGATCACTTTCTTAAACATTTTTTCAGCCATTGCATCATCAGTACCACAAAGCTGCACCCCCTTTACGAAATAGGTAATTGCATCGTTCTCATTAATTTTCTGCGGTAAACTGCAGGTATCTTTCCGGGGCTTCACATTACCAAATGCATTAAAATCTACAGGAGCTAAAATAGCTACATTTGCGTTAAAACCCTGCTTACGCACTTCTGCCTCATAATAAAAACTATCTGCCAAAAAATAATCCGCCGTTTGTGTACACACATTTCCGAGCCGCTCAAAAGGGAGATAATGCCTTGAATTGAGTGCGATACTTTTACGAAAATATTCTTCGGCCAAAAGGTAATTCTGCATTTTTTCATAAACCATTCCTGTGTACACCTGATTGCTGTGGAAGTTAAGCTGCATAGAATCGGCCCTGGCTGACATAGACAATGCCTTATCCAGTTGATTAGCATCCATATAAATACTTACCAGATTGGAGTAAGGGATCACCCAGCGTGGCGCAATGTCGGAAGCCTTCAGAAAACACTTTTCAGCATTTGGCTTGTCTCCTTTAATTTTATACAATACACCAAGATCGTTGTGAATGTAGGCTGCATTTTCTTCCAGGGCCAGCGCTTTCATTTGCTCGTTAAATGCCAACTGCAGCAAACTATCGGCCTTGCTTCCGGCAAAAGATTTTAAACGAAGTGCCACTGCCAGAAAGTAATGATATTTGATCTTCAGGATTTTCGCCAGAGGCGTATTTGGTTCTGAAATTCGCAGGGCGATATCGAACATGGTAGCATAAACCCCATAATCGTTCGCGATCGTATTGTAATATCTGCGTCTTTCCATTTCTTCTTCATTACCGCTTAAATACTGATTGATGATGACTTGTCCGCGTGAGCTGATCGCTTCAATGAGTTTCTTATTAAATCGTTTGGCAGCATCAGGATTCTCAGACAGTTGTGTTTTCATCTCTTCAAATGTCGGGATATTAGTGCTCTCTATTCTAAAATCGGAATTTGAGTTATTGCTTATAACGGCCAGCGCTGCATTAATTACCGCTGTTGGCATATTTTCCTTTGATTCCAGTTTGAGGGCTTCAAAATCCAGGAACTTTTCGATGGGATATTTTTCAAAGATATTAAAAAATGTGGACTGGTTATTTTTAGGCAAAGGTGGCATCAAAGCATCCTGAACGATGGGCATTGCAGCATCCTGCAACATTTGCTGCTGCACTTTTTTGTCAATGCTGGCCAGTGCTACATCTCCTTTACCCGTGATTACCGGCGTTTGGATATGCTTACGTTCTTTCAGTACCGCATCATTTGTAAGGGACGTTTGCAGGTAATCTGATATTTCCTTCACAGATATTTTACCGTCCTGTTGGTCATCAGCCAAACCCTTCAATCCATTGAGCAGGTAGTATGAAAAAACACCGCGGCCACCACCCCACTTTTTGTCCTCAACAGATAACTGATCGGGCGCGCACGAGGTTATACGGATTTCATTGTTGATCACGTTTTTCAACTGTTCACCCACCAGCAAGCTGCCTTTAAAATCATTCCCTGCCAGATTCCCACTGTGACAGGCGTCGGTGATCAGAATGACCTTAGCCTTTGTTTTGACCGATAAAGTATTGGCATAATTATTCAGATCTTCGATACGCACTGCGTTATTGATATAGTTGGTTCGTGGGGTATTATATGAAATCAAAAAACCAAGTTTGTAGATCGTACTGTTTTCCATGTCGCCATGACCAGAAAAATAAAAGTACACCACATCATTTTCTTTCACGGTCTCCAGCAACCAGTCTAAGGCATTGTAAATGGCACTGAAGGTTGCCTTCTCATTTTGCAGTAAAATAATATTATCATCCGGCACAGATCCTCCCGCAGGCGATTTAAGATAATCAGCAAAAACTTCTGCATCCCTGTGTGCAAAATCGAGTTTGTCGATACCGGCATTCTGATAATCAGAAATCCCCACAACTACGGCATAGATTTTAGGCGCATTGTTTCCTGCCTGTGCAAAGCATATGTATTGCAGCAGCATAGCTGTAATTGTCAGGACGGACTGTAAATATCTGCACAGTGCTTTTATCATAGGGTTGCGTGGCTTGGCATTGTATTATAATTTTCAACAGCAGTCATCTGTTGCTTAGATACTTTTTACAAAAAATCCTTTTCGCGACAGCTCTCGCACTTCAGAAATTCAAAACGCTCTTCAACCTGCAAAAATTCGCCCATCAAATAGCTGAAAAGTTCAGGAACCCGCCGGGCATGTAAAATATCTCTGGTAAGATAATCACTTTTGTAATATCCTCTCAATTTTTTATTACTTTTATCCGATTCAAATCTGTGCATGACCTCATTGCTGACATCAAATCATTTTCGGTTGAAAAGGCTTCTTCTTATAGCCGTTATACTATTATCGACTCAAATTGCTTTTACGCAAAAGCGGGATGCTGATAGTTTGTATACGCTGCTAAACAGTCCGATGGAAGATACGCTGAGAGTGATAACCATGCGAAATCTGAGTCTGGCTATGTATACTTACGATCCTGATTCTGCTTTAACCATTGCCTACGACGGATTACAACATGCCAAAAAGATCAACTTCCGGGCAGGCATATCCAGAATGTATGAAATGATCGGTATTATACTTACAAAAACAGGTAATTTTAATAAGGCGATCTCTTACTATATCGAAAATTTAAAGATCGAAGAATCGTTGCAATCACAGGATGGCATCATCAGTGCGAATAATAATCTGGGTATTCTGTATGTTTATTTGCATGATTATGAAAATGCGCTGAAGTCGTACACAAAAGCAAATACCCTGCTTGCTACTTTCAAATCAGAAGACCTGGAATATGTTACAGATCTACGTTATATGATCAATC
>JADYYU010000416.1 GCA_020853515.1 Chitinophagaceae bacterium
CGTGTTGCAGACTGCTTCTCATCACTGCTGGCAGCTTTGTTTTCTGTGGCAGCCGTTTTATTTTCTGTCGAAGCGGTATTTTTTGCTACTTTGGGTGAGCAGTCAGACATGATGATAACGATCGCTGCAATCATCGAGAGGGTAACAATTTTTTTCATGATCATAAATTTTGTGCTAATGTAATATTTTTTAGCTGACAAAAAATGCCTGATCCCTGTTTGGCTGCCTGTAAACGGGTCTGAACCGGACTTTCGCTTAGGGTTGAACAATAAACAAGATCATTTCATCCATCATCTTTTTTGACAGCGGTAATTCAGGTTGATTGTAAGACGCAATATTATCCTGCTGCTTGTCAGAAGCAATTTCGGTAAGACAATGGTTCATGTTGGGAACGATCAGCAATTTTGAATTTTTTGCCATCTTGCTGAGTTCATTGGCATTTTTTTCAGGCACCTGCAAATCTTTAGTTCCGTTGATGATCAGAATAGGGCACTGCAGTTTTTTGATTTCTGCTGAGGGATCCAGTTTAAACCACGATTTCATGTAAGGTAATACAGATGGACGCAGCAAACTCAAAAGCATGGGATTGTCACAGGTTACGTCCATTCCGGCCCGAAGACTGTCCAGCTTTTTGAAGGTTGGCGCTTCCAGTTCACCTAGTTTGCCTTTCAGTTGCTCTTTTACGACCTCACTGGCCGGCATACTGACCCCGGCGATCGAGATGAACTTATGTTTCTCTTTTGCACACATCATACCTATCAGCGATCCTTCACTATGCCCTGCTACAATGATCTTACTGAAGCGCGGATCTTTATCAAACTTTTCGATCACAGCCGATGCATCGGATATAGACAGCGCAAAATTCATATCCTCTTCCTTAAACTTTTCAAGTTTGCTTTTGCCAACACCACGTTTGTCATATCGCAAACTGGCAATCCCATTCAGGGCCAGGGTTGCAGCCATTTTTTTATAGGCCTCACTTTTAAAACCTTGTCCGTTACAATCTCTGTCTGTAGGGCCGCTGCCCGGTATGATGATCACAAGGGGCATAGTACCATGGGCATGTGCCGGCAAAGTGAGCGTACCATAAAGGGTAACGCCTTTATTGCTTACCGTTTCTTCAGATTCATCAAATCCGTGTGCATAGCTCAGAAAGGGAAGCAGGAATGCAATTGCAAAGAGTAGTTTTTTCATGCATCAAATTTACAATCATACAGCAGATATTTACCTATTTGCGGCACGCTTTTATTTTACTTCCACACGAATCCCTTCACTATGACTACTGAATTCAGGTGCATACATACATTGAATGGTGCAGATGCCATTTGAGTAATTTCCTTCGTTGGTCACAAACATCGGATATTCAAATACATAAGTGCCTTTGCGCAGCCAGTTAAAGAAGAAATTGGTGGAGGCATCTTTGGTGGCTTCGTAATATCCGAGTCCGCCCTGATACTTGTAATGGCTGATCACGTTGATGGGTTCAAAGCAGGCCGCCCGCATATCTTTCATATGTACGTACTCCATATCGCGGTCTACCCGCAGTTCAATCCGCACTTTTATTTTATCACCCACTTTCATGGGGGTTTTTTCGGTAATGATAGTCAGCGCGGGACCTTTGTCTGTATTTTTTTCAATAAATAATTGCTTTTTGATACTCAAAGGTGTTTCGGCCCCGGTGATCTTATCCAGATTTTCGAAGTACTGCCAGTAGACCGCCCCCCAGCTTGTACCACTTCCGGCTGATGTCACTTTCACCTGAATGTTGCCCATAGAGGCTTTTATATCGTCCCTGTCAATACTTGTTTTAAAATATCCGGTACCGGCCTCCTGCTGCTGTTCTTTAGATAAGATTTTTTTGTCGCCCAGGTTGATCTCCACTTCAGGTTGATTCGCAAGCCAGTCGGTACCCCTGAGCAGCAAGGCATATACTGCATCAGCAGTTGCTTTGCTTGTCTTCCAGTTTTGTGTCTGCTTATTTTTAAGCAGCCATATTTTTATTTCATCGATCTCCTGTTCATCAGCACCCAGTTCTGTAAATGTTTCTGCCAGCAGACTTTGGGTTTCCACCGGGGCCTCATACCACCAATAGCCTGCATTGCCCTCTTTCCAGTACATGCCCATTTCCTCAGAGTGGATGGCGTTTTCGCGCAGCGATTTTAAGATCGCTTTGGGTGTGATCACATCATGCCATCGGTTGAGTGCCAGTGCTGTCATCCCCTGCATATAGCGGTTTTGCTCTACCCAGTATTTTGCAGCCTGATTTTTATAGTATTCGAAAGCTGTTTTGTTGGTAGCTGCGATCGCGTGGTCTGGGAAAAAGCTGCGCATATACAGATATTGTATTTGCGTGTATTGAATATTTGGCTGGTTCAGATTCGTTTTATGTTTGACCAGATCTTCATAATCATTTTTTAGTTTGGTATCCAGATAGGGTATTGCTTTGGCAATGATTTGCAAAATGCGTCGTTCACTGCCTACTTCATTGACACCTAAATGCAATAATTTACCAATGCCGGTAATGATATATTGAGTCATATACCGATCGTCGGGCATTCCTTTAAACCAGGTAAAACCGCCGTTGGGAGTTTGCATCAGTTCCAGTTCACGTACCGTGCGCTCCAGTTCACGACTCATTCTGTTGAGGTTAAAGAGCGTGGCTATCTGCTGTTTTTGCTGTTGCTCACTTTTTGCTTCCATCACCCAGGGAGTTTCCTGCAGCAAGGCTGATTTCAACTCCTGGTTTTTTTGTAAATTAGAAATTAATGCCGCCGTATCCTTATTTTGCCAGGCCGAAAATATTTCCTTTATTTTAGGTGACGCATTGGCCATATGGGTTGCAAGTACATTTGCATAATAGCGGTTAAACGTTTGTTCGGCACATTCATACGGATAATCAGTGAGGTAGGGTAAAGCCTGAACGGCATACCATGCAGGATTGCCTGTATATTCTACACTCAGGTTATAATGCCTCAAGGTATTGGATGAAGCTGAGTTCAGCAGATTTTTGAAGCTGAATTTTTGAGTGCTGTTGACCTTGACCGGCAGGGGTATGGTTTCGGTTACCAGTATTGAATTAAGTAGTACAGGTACCACATTCACTTCTCCGTCTGAATAATCTGCCGCCTGCACAATGGTTTTGATTTTCACCGGATTGTTAAAACCTTGCGGAATTTGTATTTTCCATTGTACGGCCTGGCTTTCGCCTTTTTGAAGTGTAAGGTCTACTTCGTTTCCTGAATTCTTAAAAGCACTGTCGACAATATTTTCAGTGAGTGCGTCAATAAATTGCAGCGTAGCCTTGCCGGTGATCGCATGGTCGCTGAGGTTGGTCACTTTAGCACGATAGATCATCTGATCGCCCTCCCGTAAAAAGCGGGGTGTATTGGGAACGATCATCAGTTCTTTTTGCGTAACAGAAGTTGAGCTAAGCTGTCCGCTGCTGAGATTTTGTGTGTGGGCAAATGCCAGTAGTTTCGAGCGGGTGAGTGCTTCGGGGGCTGTGAATTTTAAAATCACATTGCCTTCCTCATCGGTTTGCAACTGCGGGAAGAAGAAAGCCGTTTCGGAGAAATTTGAACGTAACTGAACAGAGGCCGCTTTTGATTCTGTACCGGTGTTTAGTTTGTTTTGCCCCCCTGGTTTTTCATCATCAATAGCGCCCGAACCCAGCGGTACTGCTGGTTTTTTCAATGTTACACTTTTCAATTCCGGCGCATCTGCTGCTGCTGCTGCTTCAAGTACATCCCCTCTGAATGGTCTGAAATCTTCAGCATCCGCTTCATTTTCTGTGTACACATGCTTGTACCGGTTATTTGCCCTGCGGAAAGGACTGAAATTATTTTGCAGGCCCCACCAGTTGAGTTCGGCATATTTTTTTTCATAAGGAGCTAAAATGCGGGCAGATCTGTAAGATATTTGCCTGCCTTGCTCTGACATAAAATTGTAGCCGGTATTCCATTGGGTGCGGTTGTAGATGGCATGATAAAAATCGAAACCGCTAAAAGCATGTGATCTGAATGCATCTAAACTGGCATCGTACATGGTTGCCAGCAATTCAGCGCTCACTTTTTCCTTTTGGCTGCCGCTGATCTTAAGTTTCCATTCCTGCTCGCTGCCCGGCAACATTTTATCTCTGAATGTTTCGAGTGAAATATGCAATTCCTTATTAGTGTAGGGTATATCTATGAACTGTGTTTGCGTGTAGTAACGATTGTTTTTGATCAGGTGAAAACTCAGTGAAAGACCACCCCGATCTTCTTCTGTAAGGGGATATTCAAAATGCTGTGTTCCGTTCACAACGATCCATTTAGTATTTGACTGCTCTGCTTTGCTGATGCTATACAATAAACTTGCATTTTGATAAGGGGTTGAAACAGCAATAGCGGCCTTTTCGCCGGGTTGCGCTGTGGTTTTTATATTAGTTAAAAGCAGGTGTTCACCCGGCAGGGCGACAGGTTCAGTATTTGTTGACAAGCGGACGTATTTTTTGTCTGTGATTTCTTCCCCATTATTGTCTTTAGCCTTCGCTTCGATGACGTACCAACCATCATTGTTTGCAATTTTTTGCAGATATTCGAGGCCTTCTTTTGTGGTTTGAATTGTTTTGGTCCACAAGGTTTTTTCTTCATTCCACTTCAGATAATTGTTTTCATCATTGTATTCGTCGAGCGGAAAATTCTGTCTGAAATCTGCTTCGGCGATACTGTTGATTTCTACCTTTGGCCACAGCCGTGAGCGGTAGGTTGTGAGGGGTGCGCGTAATTTTTTGCAGGTAATGGTTACATTGGCAGGTATATGCGTACCTGCCAGATTAGTAGAGTAAATATGGAGGGCGTTAAAATCGTTGAAGTCTGCTTGTGCAGGAAGTTCCAGACGCAGCATCATACTTTGGTAAGATACTGAAACTGTGGTTGATCCGCTTCTTGTTTCTCCATTTAAGTCGGTCACATCTGCAAATACCTCATAATCAAATACCGGGGCTGTTTGCCGGTCTATACTTTCGTCCGGTATGGCTTTAAATTGTATCTCAAAGCTGCCATCTGCGCGGGTAACAGTGCTTCCGTGTATGATCTCCATTTCGTCGCTGCTGGGTTGCCCCCATCTGTAAAACGACCAATAGTAAGGAAAGCGGGCAGTACGCACAACGCGATACTGAACGGATGCTCCGTCAATATTATTTCCTGCAAAGGCTTTGGCCAGTCCCCGAATCTGAACGGTTTCATTGAGTTTGTAGGTTCCCTGAATGGTATCATAGTTCACTTCAAACTTGGGTCTTTTGTATTCCTCAACCTGGATGGCAGCAGTGCCGCCTTCAGCTATTAATTGAAATTGACCGTTTAAGAGTCCTTCGGGCGCTGTAAATGTTCC
>JADYYU010000417.1 GCA_020853515.1 Chitinophagaceae bacterium
AATATCCTGCTTGCTATATTCACTCAGGGTGCTAATATATTTTGCTTTACGTGCAAACTTTGGAAAGAAAAAATTGTAATAAAGTCTATTCTTTAAGGTCATATCTTTAGGGAAGTGATGAAAGTTTAAGTCGTAAATGCATGCAAGTTGTTTAACCGGACTAACTAAACTTAAGTACCCATCCATACTGACAAATACGTCTGGTTTATGCTTTAACAGAAAAACGGGTAACACAAGTTCCATATATAAAACATAAAGAACCGGATGCCGCAATGCTGGAAAAATGAAATGCTTAACAGCATTCGGGAAATCGAAATAATCTTCTGTAAAGCCACTATCACACAATATCATAAAATGTACTTCCGGATGACTTTTGATTATTCTGGATATAGTTTCAATTGTTACTACACCTATGCCATCCACTTTCTTATTTCTCAGTAACCAGGTGTTTACTGCTATCTTCATATTTTTTCAAGTACTTTTTAATCAAATAGTGTCCAAATGTATGAAATTCAAATTTAACACAGCACAATTATATATGTGGTTGATAACGCGACTACTGGCTAAAGAACTAATTTTTTTAAATTTTTATAAAAACTATTGTATATAATTGCATACAATACAGATTTTATTAATAACACTTGCGTTTAATTTGAGTTAAAAATGGAACATCTTCATTACCGTGATAAAATTTATGATAAGTATGTTTCTAGCGGGCAGGCAAAAAGATCATTACTAGAACTTAATCCTGAAAAGAATTTTCAAAAGCATAAGCCATTTGTAACAAAGGTTATTAAAAAATTTTTTCCTTCAGATCGGACTGCAAATATTCTGGATATTGCCTGTGGAACAGGGGTCTATATACACTACGCAAAAAAATTAGGATACTCATCAATTGCAGGGATTGATATCAGTAAAGAGCAGGTAGATCTTGCACATAAGCTCGGGATTCCTGAAGTGCAGCATGTTAATTTATTCGAGTATCTTCAAAACCGGACAGAGAAATTCGATTGCATTTTGCTAATGGATATTTTAGAGCATCTTACAAAGGAAGAGCTGTTGAAGTTATTGTCTGCACTAAGTACAGTTCTTCAACCAAAGGCCCGCATCATTATACACATCCCAAATGCAGAGGGCATTTTTGGAATGAGAGTTATGTATGGTGATTTAACTCATGAAAATTGCTTTACTCCTTTTAGTATCGGACAAGTACTTGAGTTGAATGGTCTTAAGCTGGTTCGTTGTGTTGAAGATAAACCCATTGTCCATAGCCCGTATGCATTTGTCAGAAGAGTTTTATGGGAAATTCTTACGCTTTATCCTCGTTTGATGCTCTTTTCAGAAACAGCACAATGGAAAACAATTCTTTCCCAGAATATGACTATTATAGCAGAAAATAATAGTTGATTTGAAAATCAAGCATTAACCCCCTCATCCTATGGGCATCATCAAACGTCAGAGTCTTAAAGCCAGTATTGTAAATTACGCCGGGGTTTTTATTGGGGTTGTTTTTTTCGTATTTATATTTCCGCATATTATTTCCAAGGAGTATCTGGGGCTGATCAATCTGTTGCAAAGCGTAACGCTGGTGCTGGTATCATTGCCCATGCTGGGCCTTACCCATATCCTGCTGCGTTTTTACAGCGAATGGAAAAGTGATGACACAGCCGCACATTTCAATGCTTTTTCGATGATCGTAATGGGCGTCAGCCTGCTGTTGTTTGTGGTGTCGTATTATCTATGCAAGGGACCTGTTATTGCCTTTTATCAGAAGGAGTCCCCTTTGTTTTTAGTTTATTATCTGATGATCATTCCCCTGGTGATCATACAGGCCTATACTCAGTACTTTGAAATTTTTGCCCTGGCAAAAATGCGGGTAGCAGTGCCGGCTTTTTTACGGGAAATTGTTTTAAGATTATTACTTATCACGCTGGTGTACCTCTTTGCTTACCATTTTTTATCAGAAAAGCACTTCGTCTATGGCTTTGTACTGGTTTACCTTCTGGCGTTTATCGCTTTGCTGATTTATATTGTCAAAGGGCTGCAATTCAACACCGGTAGGGCTCGCGCATATATCAGCAATCCTCATTTCCGGTCTCACATGCTGTACGGCGGCGGAATGCTGATGCTGATCGTTTTCTCAAATATCTCAAATTTTCTGGATGGCATTATTTTACCTGCTTATCTGGGTCTGGGTGCTTTAGGAATATATGCCCGTCCGCTGGTGCTGGGACAAATGATACAGGTGCCTTACCGCGCCATTTCACTTATTTCTATCCCGGTTATAAGAGAGGCTATTGTCGAAAATAATATGCAAAAGGTAAAGCAACTGAACAAAGATATTGCTATCAACCTCTTTCTGATCGGCTGTTTTTTGTTTACCCTGCTGGTCAGTAATGCGGATGGCATTTTTGGCTTGTTTCCGGCCGAATATATTGTAGGTAAGCAGGTGCTCTACATTATTGCCGCCGGTCGCCTGCTGGATATGGCTTTTGGTCTCAACTCCGAAATTCTGAGCTATTCGAAATATTATAAATACACCATTATTTTTTCGCTGGTGATGATGTGCCTGACCATCATGCTGAATGTACTGCTCATTCCCCGTTACGGGATGAATGGTGCCGCCATGGCCGTGTCGGTCGCCCTGATTGTTTTTAATGTCCTTAAAACCTTCACCATCTGGCGCAAATTTCATTTTCACTGTTTCAGCCGGCATTATTTGTCGCTGATCGCAATAGCCGCACTCAGCATTTTAATATTACATTTTATACCCATGCTGCAGTTTATGGAGCATCATATGTTTTTAAATTCCATGGCCAATATCGCATTCAAGGGCACACTGGGTGCGATCCTGTTTTTGGTTCCGGCTTACTTGTTAAAAGTATCTCCAGATATGAACGACTTTATCAAACTGTTGATAACAGGCAAAATATTCAAAGGGGGGCATAAAATGGAACATCTGTAATCCCGGCATTAAGCTGCGATCTGTTGCCATCATCGCACCCTTCCGGCCCCGACAATTTTTTTCTGCGTATATGCATTGTCAAGTTCACTGATCACAACGCCTTTGGTGGTAGAAGCATGCACATACTTGCCATCGCCCAGAAAGAGACCAACATGAGAGACTCCTTTGCCTGTATAATTAAAAAAGATCAGATCACCCTCCCGCAAGTCCTTCAATTTGATATGCTTACTGGCTGCATAAATATCTCTCGAAGTTCTGGGCAACTTGATTTCATACACTTCAAGGTAAATGGCACAAACCAAACCGGAACAATCAACGCCCTTGCGTGTACTGCCTCCATATAAATACGGAGTACCCAGCCAACTGCCGATCTCTTTTTTAAGATC
>JADYYU010000418.1 GCA_020853515.1 Chitinophagaceae bacterium
AAAAAAATCAGCAAAATAAGCCCATGGCCATTCAGAAGACCGATCCGGACATCTCAGCACATCAAGTGCAAATTTGATTTTGATAAATTTAAAAAACAATTACATTTGTACTATGCCTACATTTGAGTTCAATTACGATGAATTGCCGAGCGATCAGGAATTGAGCAGTCAGTACTTTCATTTACTGTCTGCGGCGAAGCAAGTTACCGAAAACGCTTATGCACCCTATTCAAATTTCAGGGTGGGATGTGCAGTACTGCTGAAGAACGGAGAAACGCTTGTAGGGGTAAATATCGAAAATGCCTCCTACCCTGTCGGAATTTGCGCCGAACGCAGCGCTTTGTCTTCGGCGCTATCGCAATATCCTGACGAAACGATCATTGCCATCGCAATTAGTTATAGTTCGCCTGAAGGTGAAAATAATAAGGCCGCCTTCCCATGCGGTATGTGCAGACAGTTTATTTCAGAGTGTGAACACAAAAACAAGCAAGCGATTCCACTGATACTAGGTGCCCAGCAGGGTAAAGTATTTATCATTCATACTGTACAGCACTTGCTGCCGTTTAGTTTCGGAAAAGATGATTTGGTGATTTGAAGTCCGCCGTGGCGGAGCAAAAAATAACTGAGCAAAAGGTAAAACATATAACAAGAAAAAATGCAAAACGTAGATACACAAAAACTAAGCGAAACCGTTGATTTTATCCGAACAAAAACTAGCATGAAACCCTATGCCTTCATCATACTGGGCAGCGGGTTGGGCGGACTGGTAGACGATGTAAATATTTCACTTAGTTTAAATTATGAAGATATACCAAACTTTCCGGTCAGCACCGTGAAAGGACATGGAGGCAAATTATTATTCGGTACACTGAACGGTAAAGAGGTAGTTTTATTAAGTGGCCGCTTTCATTACTACGAAGGCTACAGCATGCAGGAAGCCACTTTTCCCGTGAGGGTGATCAACCAATTGGGGGCTGAATTGCTGATGGTGAGCAATGCCGCCGGCGGGATGAATGCGGCATTTGCAGTCGGTGACCTTATGGTGATCAATGATCATATCAACCTGTTTCCCGAGCATCCGCTCAGGGGGCGCAACGATGAAAAAATTGGTCCCCGTTTTCCAGACATGACCGAACCTTATCAGCTTGAGCTGGTAAAAAAAGCAAAGGATATTGCAGCCAAAAATGATATCCGTTTATTTGAAGGCGTGTATATTGGGCTTCAGGGCCCCACATTTGAAACCAAAGCAGAATACAAATGGCTGCATATCATTGGCGGTGACGCCGTCGGAATGAGCACTGTACCTGAAGTAATAGTTGCCATACACTGCGGCATGAAAGTATTTGGTATGAGCGTGATCACCGACCTGGGCATCCGTGAAGAAATGAATACCATTACCCACGAGGAAGTGCTGGAAGCCGCCAAAATAGCGGCCCCTAAAATGGCTTTTCTCTTTAAGGAATTATTAGGAGAACTGTAACGCATACGGGGTTAATTTTGAACCTTCCACTTATCAACTATACTTTGCACAACGCGTTTTATTTATTCAGCCGATTTGTTATCCTGCTTCTGTTGCTGAATCTGTGCACCGGTCAGGAGGCAGCAGCTCAGCTTTTTTCAAACGGTACGGATAATAACGGCAGTCTTAGTTCACAAAAAATCATTTCAGACAGCACAAAAAAAAAGCAACTGAATACGGACGACAAGGTAAAGATCTTTTACTTTACCCTGGCAGACAGCAGCCGAAAGTATATCGACAGCAGCATTGCTTTTTTGCACCGCAGTCCGCTGCAATCGATCTGGCATACAGATCTGGGCAACACAGGATCAGCGGCGCAGTCATTGCTGTTTGCTCCCGAACTGAATCCTGCCATGCTGTTGGGGTTGCCTGCTATCAGCCATTTGCTTTATCAGTGGCAGGATGTGAAATTTTATAACACCACCAGACCTTATACCAATATCTATTATCGCAACGGCAGTAAAACAGATCAGATCATTTCGCTCTTGCATACGCAAAATATTAAACCCAACTGGAACATCAATGCTGATTACCGCAAGATCAACTCGCCGGGATTTTATAAATGGCAAAAAACCAACCACGACAATTTTGCACTGAGCACCCACTACCGGTCTCCCGGTCAGCAATATGATGTAAAGGCCGCTTTTTTGTATAACAAATTACAACAGGATGAAAACGGTGGCATCCTGTCGTACGAATATTTGAGTTCTCCTGCCTTTAACGACAAAAGGCTGGTACCGGTCAATTATGAGAACGTATCCGTCAACCGTTCGTCTGTGACCAATTATTACCGCAATGTTTCGCTGGGATTTCAGCAGCAGTATTTTCTGGGTGTTAAAGACAGCGTTTTCAATATCGACAGTACTGAAAAATCTTATCGTTTTACGCCTGTCTTCAGTGTGAAGCATCAACTGTACACCCAGCATAATTACTACCGTTACAAAGATCTGCAACCAGACTCAACAGACTATAGCGACTTTACCACGGCAGACCTGGTATTGACAGATTCATTGCAAACCAAATATTATCACACCCGTATAGGAAATGCCTTTTCGCTCAATGGCGATTTACATTTCAGGGGCAAGGTGATGCAGGCTGAAGCCGGTTATGGCATTGAAGTAGAGCATATAAAGAATGGGATCTTCAACCAACAGTATTACAATAATTATTTGTTTGCCAATATTGTAAAGCCCAGACAAAGCGAGCGCGAATGGCTGTATGAAGGCAGATTAAAGATCTATTTCACCGGAAATACGATTGGTAATTTTTTGTTGCATGCGCAGGCCGGCAGAAGCATGGGCGCGCAGTATGGGACT
>JADYYU010000419.1 GCA_020853515.1 Chitinophagaceae bacterium
AGCAGGGGTATGGGTAAGCGCATGGCGAAGGGCGATTTTTACACACCTTCTGAATATGAAGATTTCGCTGAGTATCAACGGCCAGACCCAGGCAAAACGGGCCTTTTCTGAAGTCCGGGGTGTAATGTGTATTATTGTTGTAATGGTTTAATTAAATGGCATAAATGCTTGTTGTTCAACTATTTGCAAGAATATTTTAAAATTGGAACTTGACTCTTTTTGATAATATTTTTGCTCACTGGCAATGTAGCATAAAGACCGTCTGTCAGATTAATTGCGCGACAATTCGCTGGGATACAACCCCGTGTATTTTTTGAATGCATTGCTGAAATTACTGGTATTTGAATAGCCAATCTCTTCAGCGATCTGCGATACCGACTGCTGATTCCTCGAAAGAAGCAGCTTGGCTTTCTGCATTCGTTGCTCAATGACAAATTCGTAAATCGTTGACTTAAACATTTCCTTAAACCCTTTTTTGAGGTAACACTGGTTGATGCCTATTTGTCTGGCCAGCTCAGGTATGGTAGGCGGCTGATGAATGCTTTGCAAAATAATTTCACGGGCCTGCAATATCTTCTCTTTTTCGAGTGGCTGGTTCAAAAATTTACAATTGTCGCAGGGCGACTTGAATTCTGCAAATGAATGCATAATGCATAACAGTAGTTCCAGCGACTTACTTTCAATAAACACTTCTTTAAATTTACCTTCGTAACGGGTAGTGATCACCTCATGCAGCAGCATTTGGGTATTGCAACAAATATTAGTCTCGGTTTGTTCGGTAAACGAAAACATCTGACTAATATCGAAGCCCCTTTCTTTGAGTGCTTGCTTACTGTATTGAAAATCAAGTTTGTAGCTGACAGGACTCTGCGAAAATGAAAAACCACATTCTGAACCCTGAAAATGAAAAGTAAGATTCAAAAAGGCATCACTTTGCCTAACAAGCAGTTTGTTATCTGTAACAGGGGTGCTATTTTCGATCTGATATTGCAGCAAGAGACGTCAGGGTTTTTGCAAATGTACACTCAAATCAGGTTTTTTGTGGTTTCTTTTTAGCCGCAGGAAATAGCACATTATTGAGTATCAGTCTATATCCCGGTGAGTTTGGATGTAAACTGAGGTCGGTCGGAGGATCTTCCACCTGATGCTGGTAATCTTCCGGATCATGACCACCATAAAAGGTCCATGTGCCCTTGCCTAATTCACCATGAATATAACGGGCTTCACCGGCCGATTTATTTTCGCCCATCACCAGCGTACTGCTTTTTAGCAACCTGCTTTTGAAAGCAGTGGTTTGCCCCATAAATCCTTTCACAGTTGTAGTATGATTTTGGCATAACATAGAAGGTACCGGATCAAACTTTGCAGAAAAGGTGAATAAGGTAAAATAGTCGCTGTTGAAAGGGACCTGCCGGGTGGTGGTGGCATCAATATCTGAATATTCATATTCGTAAGGGTTGGTCACCAGCCGAAAATCTTTGAACGCCAGACATTGAGTGTAGTCGAGTTTGCTCTGCGACATCGGATCCTGGGCGTCGCCGTCGTACATCACATCACAAACATCTGTACCCTCGGCAGCCAGTGCAATATCGTAACTGTCTGTGGCGCTGCACATGGCAAACAAATAACCTCCACCGATGACAAAATTTTTGATTTTTTTTGAAATAGCCAGTTTGAGTTGCGACACTTTCGAAAATCCATGTTTGCGGGCCATCGCTTCATTTTTAGCCACATCATTCATATACCAGGGGGCGTTACGGAAAGCAGCATAAAATTTTCCGTATTGTCCGGTAAAGTCTTCGTGGTGCAGGTGCAACCAATCATATTTGACCAGTTTATCGTCCAGCAGCTCGTCGTCATATACTTTGTCGAACGGGATTTCTGCATATGTAAGCACCATGGTCACAGCATCATCCCAGGGCAACTTGCTATCCGGAGTGTACACAGCTATTTTGGGTGCTTTTTCAAGTTGCACGATGTCCATATTGGCGTCCGGATCTGCAATCTCAGTTAAAATTGCCGTATATTTTGCATCGGGGATCACATCATAACTGACGTCCCGTATTTTACATTCGTTTTCTAATTCAAGATAATGGTCAAAGACAAAACTGCCGCCCTTGTAATTCAACAGCCAATCAATTTTTTGGTTTTTAGTTAAAACAAAATAAGCCATTCCATAGGCCTTAAGGTGATTTTTTTGCGATACATCATCCATGGGAATCAGTATTTTAGCAGCTTGCAGGCAGTGCCCGGCCAACACAAAAAAAAGTACGACGGTGAATCTGTGCATCTGTTTTTTTTATAAAATTAAAAAGGACGAAGCCTTTTCGCTGTTAAACTAATTGTAATAATTGCCGTTGTAAAACATTTTGAAGGCATTCAGACCTACTTTGTATTGCAATACATCGTAGTCGAGTCTCATATCGAGCAAACTCATGGTGGTTACGTCATAAACCTTGCCTTTACTAAACATACGCAACGTATTTCCTTTGTTTGTATAAACCACTGAATTATAACCTGCTTTCAATTTTTCAGGGTAATAGTTATCAAGTACTGTTTGTTCACCTTCATAAAAAACTTTAAAAAAACCGTTGGGATCTGCGTAAGCGACGATGCGGTCCGCCACCTGATAGTGAGGGTCATAATAGCCGATGGTGGTTAAAATCCCTTTGTAAAATATTCTGAAGTAGCCATCATTTCCCTGAAAGGCAACTACATCGTCACCCGTCATAAAGCTTTTGGGTGCAAAGGGATCGATCGTAAAGCTCTGACCTTTGTAATAAATCTTAAAGATATTATTGATATCAACATAGGCAACAATATTTCTGCCTACCTGAAACTGCCTGACCGGCTGATTTTCAAGTACCTCCGACACATTATTGTAAAATACTTTAAACTGTTCGTTGTAATTGATATAAGCGCCAATATTGTCTGAAACCTTTACGGTACTGTCGAAAGTAAAATCATTATCCCGCAGATTTAGAAATGTTTCCAGTTCGGTAATTTTACCGTTGTAATATCCATTGAAACTCGAGCGGTTCATATCATAAAACAACACAACACTGTCGCCCATTGCATACCTGTTACACAGTTTTGAAAGTAAAACCACATCGCTGCCATCAATGATCGAAACCATATTAGCACTTTTATATAAGATCAGATAGTCAGATACTTCAAAATTTGTGGTGTACATATCGTTGATCGTGGTAACAAGTCCGTCTCTGTACATTTTAAAAATCCGTTGATTATCCAGATACGCAACGGCACTGCGGCCAATTTTATAATCGATCGGTATCAGATGTTCCAACTGATTGATCGCGCCATTGTCAAATACATAAAATTGTTGCCTCAAATCGTTATAGGCTGAAAATGGCTGCGATTTTGCCACAGCAAAACTCAGTAGAGAGATCAGAAAAAAAAGTTGTCTCATGGAAATGGGTTCAAAGTATGATTCTGTAAATATCGTACATCCTGCTCATATTTTTGTTATTAACAGGTTAGAAATTATTCAGTGTACAAGTGCTATAAATTGCCCGATTACCGAAAATGCTGCGACAGATTTAATATCTTTATGCTTTAAAATCATCTTTATGAAAAAAATAGTTCTGATCTGCATACTGGCCTTTCATCTCACTTCCTGGGCACAACCGGCCGTTTTTAGTCCACGAGGAGTGGGTGGTGGCGGCGCCCTTTTTTTTCCAAAAATAAATCCTGCCAACGACAATGAATTTTATATCGCTTGTGATATGAGCCAATTGTTTCACTCCACCGACTTCGGCAATTCATATTCTCAACTCCACTTTTCAAAACTCTCTTCGCTGAACGTTTCCACTTATGAATATACCAGTAATCCCAGTATTGCCTACTGTAATTACAACGACGGCAATGAAGGTTATCCGGTTAAAACAACGGATGGTGGTAATACCTGGACTCAGCTTCCCGGATTTGATATCAACCTGGGCGGTATTTACAGAATGTATGCCAATTACAATAATCCACAGCAGCTCATCATGAATTACTATGGCGATATCGTGATCAGTAATGATGGCGGCAACACATTTGCGCTGGTAAAGCATTGTGCAAATAATGGGGCAGGTATTATTGCCGGAGGCGTTTTTTATGATGGCAACAACATCTATATTGGTACAAATGAAGGTGTTTTTCAATCGGTTACGGAGGCACTTCGTTTGCCTTGCTTCCGGCGTCCGGTATTGCTGCAGGGCAGGATATCTGGCATTTTTCAGGTGCAAAAAATGGGGCGACTACCCGTTTTTTATGTATCACCGCTGATCATGCAGATGTGTATAATGGTTTGATGCCCTACGATTATTACGGTTTTGCGAAGGGCGTTTACACGATGGATAACGCCGGCGGTACCTGGGTATCAAAATC
>JADYYU010000420.1 GCA_020853515.1 Chitinophagaceae bacterium
AAAGCACTTTTATAAAGAAAATGATTGCTTAATAGGATACTTCTATTCATTGTATCATATTTTGATTATTTTTACAATCCTTTACTCACACATCACATAAAACATACCCGCATGGACATTTCGAAATATATTATCAAGTTTTTAATCAAAAACAGGTATTGCAGTTTACCGGGTCTTGGTTCGTTTGAAGTAGAGAAAAAAAGTGCCGCTATCAGCAAACAGGATGGCGAGATCACACCTGCAAAATTTGAGATTAAATTTTCACCGCTGGGTAGCATTGATGATACCTTTGCGTCCTTTATAGCCAATCATGAAAATGTGAGCATCAGTAACACATCCAATAACATCAAAGAATTTTGCCGGTCGGTTAAAGAGGAGATAGCCCAAAATGGTAAATTCACCATTGACAATCTGGGTTATTTGCTGATGCAAAATAATAAAATTGCCTTTGTACAAACCGATGAGCTGGATATGGGATTGTCAGCCCTGCCGTTGCCGCCGATTGATACGAATCTGAAAAATAACGCCAATAAAAAATTAGACTTTTCTTATCCTTCATCGTACACATCATACCGTAGAAAAAAACTGTCGGTTGGTAAATTTGTGTTGCCGGCCCTGCTGATCATTTTAATTGCCACAGGTTGCTACTTTGCGTATCAGTACATCGCTGAAAATCAGAAAAACGAACAAGCCCCCGCCAACAGCAGCAACAGTTTGCCTTTGCAGAAAGACAGCGCAACCGTAGCTGTAAAAGCAGATACTGCCAGTGCGATCAAAGACAGTATATCAGCGCCGCCTATTGCATCTGCTACTCCGCAACCTGCAGCCAACGGAACAAATCCGCTATATAAAGTCGCCATCTTTCAAACCGCATCGGAAGCCACCGCAAAAGCCAAAGCAACCAAATGGCAGAACTATGGAAATCTGACCGAAGTGCAAAACGTGAACGGCAACTTCATCGTCAGTATACTCGCTTCGCATCCGGCCAACGATACCACCTTACTGGTAGATTCTTTGCGTCGCTTTTTCAATCCGAAAGGGCAGGTATTTATTTTAAAATAATTGATTAACTTGCGGGCTCAACGCCTGTATGGTGCATGCCGTTTTTGTGTTGTAACGACCTGACAGGTCATATAAACAACGCAGATCAGCCTGCATAATCACAGACTTTGTAAAGTATAACCTACTATTATGCTACCTTTCTGGAAAGAGTCTCCTTTTGTAAGGATCCTGCTGCCTTTTATGGCCGGTATCCTGCTGTATCTGATGGTTCCCTCAGCCAACCTGCTGTACATGGCACTCGCCACGCTCATCCTGCTTGCTGCGTTGCTGCTTTTTGGCAGCAGAAAAGATTTTTTTAAACTACGGTTTGCTGTTGCCGGTGGCCTATTATTACAATTGTTCCTGCTTTGCGCAGCGTATCTGACTTGTATGCTGCATCAGATTCAGACATCGCCATTCTGGTATCAGCATCACGCAGCGACCGGCTCATTTGCGATCGGACGAATCACGGCTCCACCTGAACCTAAAGAAAAAACCCTCAAACTCACTGTAGAAATTGTACAGCTATGCGATACTGCAGCTTGTGTCAGCACCTGCGGCGCTGCCTTACTTTATCTGCAGCATCATGATCAAAACAAAAGCCTGCAGCAGGGTGATTATATTTTGTTTAAAAATAAACTACAGGATATTCACAAAAGCGGCAACCCGGGCAGCTTTGATTATGCTGCCTACTGTGCTGTCCATCATATCTTTCAGCGAGCTTTCCTCAAAGCAGATGAATGGCGGAAAGCCCCGGGACATCGCAAAGATCCCGCCGGCTTTTTTGCAAAAGTAAATGCCCGCACGAGGGCCGTTCTGAAGAAATATATACCGGACAAAGACGCGCACGGTGTTGCGGAAGCTTTGCTTTTGGGCTATCGTACCGACATCGATGATGAAACCTGGCAGGCGTACACAAACACGGGCATTGTTCATATCATTGCCATCTCAGGTATGCACATGGCAATGGTATATGGTAGTGCCAGATGGTTGTTTATGCTGTGGCCCTTTTTCAAAAAAAGAAAATCCATCGCGATCATGATCTCAATGTTGCTGATGTGGGCGTTTGCCTGCATTACCGGCTTACCGGCTTCGGTCACCAGGGCCGCCATAATGTTTTCTTTTTTGGGTCTGGGTGAAATGCAGGAGCAGAGATCAAATAATATCAATATTCTGGCTGCATCGGCATGGTGTATGCTTTGTTTCAATCCGATGCTCATTCTGGATGTTGGGTTTCAGCTATCCTATCTGGCAGTCTTAAGTTTGATCCTCTTTTACCGACCCATTTACCTGTGCATTTCCGTGTCGCATATAATTGCCGACCGGGTGTGGAAATTAGTTGCCATGACCCTTGCAGCGCAAATACTTACCTTACCGCTATGCTTGTACTACTTTCATCAGTTTCCGTTATTATTTGTTTTTACCAACTTATTTGCTGTGCCGCTCACCTCTGTCATTTTGTACTTCGAAATCGTGCTGGTTGTGCTTCATTTTATAAAACCGCTGGCCTTATTATTAGGGAAAATGGTATCTTATCTGGTGGTATTTGTCAACAAAACAGTTTTACATCTCAGTGATTTATCGTTTGCAGTATGGTCAGGCATCTACCTTACATGGATACAACTGCTGCTGATGTTATTCTTTACAGGAGTCTTTACGCTGGCACTATTTACACGAAAAACAAAACCGCTTGTCATAGCAGCCATGCTCATGTTTATTTTTTGCTTCACCCTGTTACTACGGCAGTTTGAGATACTTGGCCAGCATAAGTTGATCGTTTATAATGTACAGAGTCAATCATGCGTTGAATTTATTTCACAAAACAGGTACTTTCATGCGGACAAAGATAGTGTAGTAAAGAAAGTCAATCATGAAGTCTTTACACTAAAACCGGCCCATACATTGTTCGGATTAAGCCAAAGCGACAGTACGCTGAGCACTGTATATAAGAATGAATCACTGGAACTATTTTCTTTCAGAGGCAAAACAATCATGCGGTTGGCCAATACTCACTTTCATGCTGATAGCCTGCTTACAGTGGATGTACTGATCATGTCCGGCAAGTGCGACCTGCGGGCTGCTTGGCTTGCACAGCAGATCAGCACACGGCAGATCGTACTCGATAGCGGTATTCCATACTGGAAAATGGAAGCATTAAAAAAGGAACTAAAAAATACAGGTATTCCCCTGCATATTGTGAATGAAAAAGGCGCTTATATCCTGAATCTTTAATAAAGACCTGCTTTACTGTTTTGTATGACTGATCACAAATTTTTTGACACGATCGCCACGGGAGGTCATTACATGCACAAAGTAAGAACCACTGCTCCATTGTGAAGTATTAATTCTTATTTGCTGAGCAGCATTCTCTGCCTGATGCACAGTGTTGC
>JADYYU010000421.1 GCA_020853515.1 Chitinophagaceae bacterium
GCTTCCGTCCGACACTGCACGCTCCGGTATTTGTCCTGACGCATTCCAGAAGCTGGAGAAATTTGAAACCTGTACACTGAGCATTTGATTTTCAGCAATGGCCCCCGTGTATTTTGCAAAAAGATTTAAACGGTTGAGGTTGTCAGGATTTTCAAAGAACCCTTTACGATATGCAAATTCGCCGGCCACAAAGAGGTTTTGGTTTTTTTCTCTTGATTTTTCGCCCAACAAGTTCAGCATCGTTACAAGCCTATTGTGTCCGAAGCGGCCCGCCTCCATAGAAATAGCATTCTGATCGATGCGGTTCTTTGTCTGAAACTGGATAGCGCCTGCGGTACTGAAATCACCGATGGATGCATTGTAAGGCCCTTTTTTTACATGTACCTTTTCGATGGTTTCAGGGATTACAAAATGCAGATCTGCATAACCCTGACCATGAGCATGCGACACCATGTTTACAGGCATGCCGTCAACAGATAAGTTGATGTCTGTACCGTGATCACAATCAAATCCGCGCAGAAAGATTTGCTCGGCTTTGCCACCTCCGGCATGCTGTGCAATAAACAAACCTGGTACGATACGCAGGATATCCTGAGCGGTGTTTACGGGTCTGGTGCTGATGTCAATCGTGGATATGATATTGCTATTCACCTTCTGATCCGAAACAATTTTGACCTCCTTCAAACTGGTTGCATCGGGTTCGAGCAATACTGTAATAATGCTAGTTTCGTGGTTGGTTACATGTACAGTCACTTCTTTTTTAGCATATCCCAAAATAGAAATTTGCAGTATATGATTTCCTTCTTCCAGATCAGAGAATTTAAAAATGCCTTCCATGTCTGTGGTGCTCGTTTGATTGGTTTGAGCAAGGCGGATCTGTGCATACTCGAGCGGAAATTTTTGCTTGCTGTCGAGTATCGTTCCTTTTATAGTGCCGTTATGTGCCGCTGCTTGCAGGAATGCGCAGGTAATCAAGAGGATGAATAAAATTTTTTTCATGTCGTAATTTTTAGTTGTATTTACTATATTAGGTAATTGGTTGCATTGATTAAAAATGTTTGATTCAATCTAATCTCTGCCGTTAAATGGATGTTGATTTTATAAGAAAATGCGTTCGTATGTCCAGAACAAGGCAACTAGTGCAATGGCAATATTTGAAGGGATGACAATGCGTTGCCTGTCCCATGTTTTGCCTGAGAAACCTTTTGCCACCAAGAGGTACATCAGCATAATCACTGTGAGTTGTCCCAGTTCAACACCCACATTGAAACTCACCAATGCAGTTGCAAAGGAATAAGACGGAAGACCAAGTTCACTCAATGCACCGGCGAATCCCATACCATGCACCAGGCCAAAGAGAAATACCATCAGCATACGCCAGGGTTTGATGCGGCTGCTGACAATATTCTCAACTGCTAACAGAACGATCGAGATCGCGATTAGGGGTTCAATGATATTGGGCGGAGGTGTGATGATGCCATATACTGCCATTGCCAGTGTAATGGAGTGTGCCAGCGTAAACATGGTGGCCTGCAGGATAATTTTTTTGATATCGGTGTTCAGAAAAAATACGCAAAGAATAAACAAGACATGATCAAAGCCATAAGGCAAAATATGTGTATATCCAAGTTGCAGATATTTGCTGATCACTTCATCATCTTTCATCTTATCGAGCTGATAATTGATGGTATGAGCATGAGCACTGATCACACTGAACAGCGTAATCAAAAGGGCGATAGCTGATTTTTTCATGGCTAAAATTTTTAGGTCTCTTAGTTGGAAGTCAGTTGTGTTTTCACCGTTGCATTCAACAATTGTTCATCAATGTTTGTGTTGATGGCCAGGGCCTGCGTTTTATACTCAGCCGCTTTAGGTAAGTCGCCGTTTGCGGTGTAGATAAGATGAGCCTTGTATAGCGTACCGGCATTTTTAACCTGAGTGATCAGGGCTTTATCGATATGCTGTTTTGCCTTGGGGGCATCGTTTTTCATATAATAAATCCAGGCAGCCAGTTCATTTGCATCGATATTTTCCGGTCGTAATGCCAGATCTTTTAATGCAAATGCGAGGGCTTCTTCATACTGCGTGTTCTGCAGATAGGCCATTGCAAGTTCACGGTTGCCATTATGCCTGGCAAGTTCTTCTTTGTTATTTTCTTCTTCACCTTTCTTTAAAAGATCGAGCACATCATTATGAATTTCAGTAGCTTTTGCGGCATCACCTTTTAACGCATGTAATTCCGCCAGCATGCTGACAAACGAACTTTCACTGAGGATGCGAATAGCATTTTCGCAGTGCGTTATTGCAGAGTCGTATTGTTTTTGGCTGCGGGCCAGTTTAGCCAAACCAATTTCCGCATAAGGATATCCGGGTCTGTACATAAGGGCACTTTCATACATATATTTTGCCGTATCAGGCATATTGGTATTCAGGTAAAGATCACCCAGATTAACACGGGCCCATTCTGTCGCTTCAAAGCCTGTCGGTCCGGCATCAACAGCCATTTTCATAGCTGCCTTGGCTCCATTATTGTCGCCAAATATCTGTCGCAGATAAGAGGCTCTGGAATACGAACGAAGGTCAGGACGTATACTCATCATTTTATCGCACATTTCGACGGCCACCTGATAGTTTCCCAGTTCAACATTGGCATCCACCAAAGCGCCATATACATCTGCATTGTAAGGATTCAGCAATACAGCCTCTTCTGCTGTTTTTTTGGCGTCGGCAAACTGGTGCAGCGAAAGGAGTACCGATGATTTATAGGTAAGGGCCAAAAAGCGATCATCTTTGGTAGCATTGGGTTTGTTCAGTATCCTGTCGATGATTTGTAAAGCCGCCTTGTAGTAGTACGATTGATTGCCACTCACACGGGCTTCATTCAGATAGAGGGCACTGAGGTCAAGATGTGCTGCGATATCGTTGCTGTCTTTTGAGATGGCTGCAGTATAATCCGTGTAGTATTTTTTTACATTGATCCATTCGGCAGATTTGCCGATCGTATCCTGCCTTTCCAGGAGGCTGCTGTATTGACTGTTTTGAGAATGAACACTGTTACAGGCGTTCAGACCTGAGAGAGCGATTGAAAAAAACAGCATGAGCTGTGAAAATTTTAAATTGTGTGACATCGTGTATGTGTTTGTTTGATATACTTACGTCACAAACTGTTGTATGGTTTTTAAACCGCCTGTTTTTTTCAATTCCCGTCAGCGCGACAGCTCCTTGCGCTAAGGTACAGGCTCGGTGTGGGCAGCCTCCCAGCCTAAAATCGCTGTTTTGCGCTCTCGTCCCCACATGTATCCTCCGATAATGCCACTGGCTTGTATCACACGATGGCAGGGAATGAGAAATGCCACCGGGTTGCTTCCAATGGCTGTGCCTACAGCTCTTGCGGCAGCAGGATTTTCTATTTCGCCAGCAAGGCGTCCGTAAGTCGACAAACCGCCCATCGGAATCTGAAGCAATGCCTGCCAAACTTTTAATTGAAAAGGGCTGCCTTTTAAATGTAATTTAATATCCGGCAGGATAGATGGCTTATGTGAAAAAACCTGCAGCGCTTGTGTATGCATGCTATTTACACATTCAGCGAATGCCGCCAATGGGAAACGCTTCTTTAAGGCCGATAGCGCTTCCTGCTGCTGATCTTCATAAAAGGACAGATGACAGATACCTTTTGCAGTAGATGCGGTGAGTATATTGCCGAAGGGGCAAGCAGCGAAGCTGTATTGAATGAGCAGATTTTTACCACCGTCTCTGTATTCAGCAGGAGTCATACCTTCAATGCTGATAAAGAGATCGTGCAATCGGCTGCTGCCTGAAAGGCCTGTTTCGTATGCTGCATCAGAAAGTCGAGGGGCCTGGTTTTTCAATAATTTTTTAGCATACTCAATCGACAGATATTGCATGAATTTTTTAGGGCTGGTGCCTGCCCATTCTGTAAAAAGTTTTTGAAAATGAAACGGACTCAGATGAATATGGCGTGCGATATCTTCTAATGTAGGCTGCTCCTTAAAATGGCTGCTCATATACTGAATTGCCCCGGCTATTCTTTCATAATTGAGTTGTTGCTGTTCTGTCATGGTCGCCTTCTTTGCACGGCAAAGGTAAAATAGCTGCAGCCAAATAAAAATCCGTTTCTTGCGTTTTGATGTCCTTAATTAAAGTAATCCGTATTGCCGGCCAATTATTACTTACATTCACGGTCTATATGGTTGTTTGCCACTATAGTCATTAACTTCAGACGTAGTGCAAAAAATATTTGACACCCTTGTGGACAGCTACTTGCTGAACAAAATTGGCCTGGCCGAACATTTTCTGAGCCCGATGTTATCATCCCAATTAAAAAATAATTTGCTGAATTTGTATCAGCGGGATACTATGCATTATGCCGGCACCGGTAATCTAGAGGCGGTTCAACTTGATGCTAAAATGAGGGGTGATCAGATATACTGGCTCGACCGCAGTCATGATGATATCTTTGAAAATGAATTTTTTGATTTGATGGATCGTTTTGTGCAATACCTTAACAGCACTTGTTTTACCGGTATCACAGGCTATGAATTTCATTATACTTTGTATGAAAAGGGCAGCTTTTACCGCAAGCATCTGGATCAGTTTA
>JADYYU010000422.1 GCA_020853515.1 Chitinophagaceae bacterium
AAATTATGCAATATCTGGATTTTGAAAAACCGGTAGAACAACTTGAGGAAGAGATACTGAAGCTCAGAGAAATGGGAGAAAAAACCAAAGTGGACATGAAAGAGTCCATTGAGAAAATTGAAAAGAAAATTGCGGAAACCCAAAAGGAGATCTACCTAAACCTCAACGACTGGCAGCGCGTGCAACTTAGCCGACATCCCGAACGACCTTACACACTCTTTTATATCGACAAAATTTTTACAAAATTTCAGGAATTGCATGGCGATCGTAATGTAAAGGATGATAAGGCTATCGTTGGCGGATTTGCTATGCTGGGCGATCAATCAGTGATGGTAATCGGTCATCAGAAAGGAGTCAATACAAAAATGCGGCAAATGCGGAATTTTGGTATGGCCAATCCGGAAGGATATCGAAAGGCCCTGCGCCTGATGAAAATGGCCGAAAAATTTAATAAGCCCATTGTTACTTTTATCGATACACCCGGTGCTTATCCGGGTCTGGAAGCCGAAGAAAGAGGACAGGGCGAAGCGATCGCTCGTAATTTGTTCGAAATGATTAATCTGAAAGTGCCGGTTATTTGTATCATTATTGGCGAAGGGGCCAGCGGCGGCGCCCTCGGTATTGGTATTGGTGATAAGGTGGCCATGCTCGAAAATACCTGGTACTCGGTGATCTCACCCGAAAGTTGTTCCAGTATTTTATGGCGCACCTGGGATTTTAAAGAAAGAGCCGCTGAGGAACTAAAACTGACTTCAAAACATATGAGTGATTTCGGTCTGATAGACGATGTTATTAATGAACCCTTAGGTGCCGCCCATACCCAACCCGAATTAATGGCAGCCACCATCAAAAAATATATCGAAAAAAATCTGAAAGAATTGTTTAAGATCGATGCCGAAAAGCGAACCGAAAACAGAATTAATAAGTTTTCGAAAATGGGATTTTATCAGGATGCTGATCTGTAGCGATGACATTCGTTAATAAATTGCATTTTTAGTGTATAAAATTTATCAAAGGGTTTTAACACCTACTTTTGCACCTCAAAATATACTATGTCTAATATTACATTTACTATGATCAAGCCGGATGCCGTAAAGGCCGGCCACATCGGTGCCATACTGGCAAAAATTAATGAAGCGGGGTTTCGCATCAAGGCTATGAAAATGACTAAATTGTCTGCTGAAAAAGCAGGACAGTTTTACGAAGTTCATAAAGAAAGACCATTTTATGGCGAGTTGTGCGAATTTATGAGCAGCGGCCATATTGTTGCAGCTATCCTTGAAAAGGAAAATGCTGTCGCCGATTTCAGAACATTAATCGGTGCTACCGATCCTGCGAAAGCCGACGAAGGTACCATCCGAAAGATGTTTGCCAAAAGTATGGGAGAAAATGCTGTTCACGGAAGCGACAGCGCAGAAAACGCCCTTATTGAAGGTAGTTTCTTTTTCTCTGCCCTCGAACAATTTTAATTTTATACCTTTCCATTTACAGGTCATCTGCACAAACAGATGGCCTTTTTTTTGTCCGCATACTAATGGAATTTATTATTCAGAAAATACCGATACACCTTTCACCAGGCGCATGTCACGAAGGGCAGCCTTTAAAGTACATGTTTTAAAAACAGATCTGCATTGACTATCTTGCAATAAAAAATGGAAAATCAACGACCACCGCTGCCTCCTTTTACGGAAGAAACGGCACGACTGAAAATACAACGGGCAGAAGATGCCTGGAACACCCGGGATGCAGAAAGTGTTGCCAACGCATACACGGCAGACAGCGAATGGCGAAACCGAAATGAATTTATCACCGGTAGGGCGCAAATCATCCGGTTTTTAAACAGAAAATGGGCTGCTGAACTTGACTATAAATTAAAAAAGGAGTATTGGGCTCATACCACTCATCGCATAGCTGTCAGATTTGAATATGAATATCATGATGCCAACGGACAGTGGTACCGTGCTTACGGAAACGAAAACTGGGAATTTGACGATAATGGTTTGATGTGCAAGCGATATGCGAGTATCAATGATTTGAAAATTAATGAAAACGAGCGGAAACTGAGCTGATTTTTTTTAGTAGAACGGCCCTGTTATGCCATTCTGCTGTTAGCTTCTATACACCAAAGTAATTCGTTGATAAATCCTTTCGCCCGTTTGTCGGTGGCTTCTTTGTCCGCGGCGTTGCCGTCTTCGTCAAAAGACGTCTCTACATTAGGTACCGGAAACGTGGCAGGTACCGTCCATGCCCGCATTTTCCATAAAGTAAATTGCAGCGAAGTGATCACCTGCGAACCACCAAAAGCACCCGCTGACACCGTGGCAATGGCCACCGGTTTCCGATGCCATTCTTCATAAAGCAGATCGATCACATTTTTTAAACTAGCCGGATATCCTCCGTTGTATTCCGGTGTCACAATCAGGATGCCGTCGGCAGATCTTATTTTCTCTGCAAAGGTGCTGATCTCTGGCGTTGGATCCTTTAATAAACGCAGCCGCTCCGTAAACAACGGGAAGTTGTACTGCTCCAGATCCACTATTTCTGCGCTGCCAGGATGGTTTGATTCCAGATAGTTTTTAAAATACAGGCACACGCGGTCACTCTTGCGTCCTGTTCTGATGCTGGATGATATGATGATGATATGAGACATAGCTATTAATTTTAGAAAATTAAAGTTATGGCATTTTTTACCCCTTATTTGAAAAAAATGTCAGGTGTTTATACTGATCGAAATGATTCGGTTTGACCATGCAGCATAAGAGGGATCCGTTTTTTACCAAATGATATTCATTTTATTCGGGCTCTTTTCAGGGTAGTCGATATTGTAATGTAATCCGCGACTTTCTTTCCTGTATTGCGCACTCTTTACGATGAGGTATCCGATTGTGATTAAGTTGCGCAGTTCGCAGAGTTGTGGCGAAAGTGTGGTGGTTTTGTACAACTGCTCAGTTTCCTCATGCAAAAGATCGAGCCGCTTCATAGCGCGTTCAAGACGTACATTACTGCGCACGATTCCGACATAATCACTCATCGCCAGTTGTATTTCCTTAATACTTTGCGTGATCAGGATCATTTCTTTAGGGTCGGTGGTGCCGGAAGCATTCCAGTCAGGAATATCCAGTTGCAGTTTATAAGCGCCGATTTTTTTTAGGGTGTCATCATAGCTGCGTTTGCCAAACACCATTGCTTCCAGCAGCGAATTACTGGCCAGCCTGTTGGCCCCGTGCAGGCCTGTACTGGCTGCTTCTCCGCAACTATATAGCCTGCTGATCGATGTGCAGCCATTTTCGTCCGTTTTAATGCCGCCGCAACTGTAATGCGCTGCAGGAGCCACCGGTATCATCTGAGTGGCAATGTCGATACCAATACTTTTACATTTTTCATAGATATTCGGAAAATGGTCTTTGAATTTTTCAATGTCCATTTGTCTGCAGTCCAGATACACATGTTCGTCGCCCAGTATTTTCATTTCATTGTCAATGGCCCTGGCTACAATGTCGCGTGGCGCAAGAGATAAGCGTGGGTCATAACGCTGCATAAACTCTTCACCTTTGCTATTGCGCAAAATACCGCCGTCGCCACGGACAGCCTCTGTGATCAGAAATGCTTGCCCGAAACGTTTACCCGGTTCAAACAAAGCCGTTGGATGAAACTGTATGAATTCCATATTTTCGATACGTCCTTTCGCTCTGTATACCATTGCTACGCCATCGCCGGTAGCAATTTTCGGATTGGTTGTAGTGCGGTACACCTGTCCGCAGCCACCGGTGGCAAGCATGGTTACTTTCGAGATGATCTTTTCGATCTGATGATTTTCGAGATTTAAAATATAAACACCATAGCATTCAATGCCGGGTGTGGCCTTGGTAATGAGCTGACCTAAATGATGCTGTGTAATCAGATCGATCACAAAACAATGATCCAGAATTTCTATGTTGGGATATTGATGCGCTTTGGCGAGCAGAGCACGCTCTATTTCACTGCCGGTGACATCTTTAAAATGAAGAATCCGGTTTTCAGAATGTCCCCCTTCCTTCCCTAATTTATAATCGCCATCACTTTCTTTATCAAAGTCTGTCCCCCAATGAATGATTTCTTTGATGCGTTCAGGTCCTTCGCTGATCACATATTCCACAATTTTCTCG
>JADYYU010000423.1 GCA_020853515.1 Chitinophagaceae bacterium
GCAGCAACACTGCATCGACACCTTGCAGGAACTTTTCGGTATCCGCGAAGAGGATATTTATGTAAAATCACGTACCAGAAAAAAAACGACCGGACAATATGAAAAAGTGAATGAAACCAACACTTTTTTTACCGTAAATGAAAATGGCATACAGTTTTTGGTAAATCTCAGCGATTATGTCGACACCGGCCTTTTTCTCGACCACCGAAATACCCGCAAAAGGGTGATGAGCGAAGCCAAAGGGAAACATGTACTTAATTTATTTGCCTATACCGGTTCATTTTCTGTGTATGCAGCCATGGGCAATGCATTCACCACCACTACCCTTGATTTGTCGGGCACCTATCTTAACTGGGCCAAAGAGAATTTTAAACTCAATCAGATTCCGCTCAGTAAACATCAGTTTATACAAACAGATGCCAAAGAGTGGGTGAAACAAGCGCCTGCAAGACTCTATGATATAATTATTCTTGACCCACCCACCATCTCAACGAGCGAAAAAACCAAAACAAATTTTGATGTGCAGACCGATCATGCAGAACTGATTAATAATACCCTGAATCATTTGCAGCCCGGTGGTATCCTTTATTTTTCCAATAATTTCAGAAATTTTGTCCTGGATGCTGAAAAGATCCGGTCGGCCATCATTGAAGATATATCACAGCAGAGCGTGCCGCTTGACTTTCGCAATAAAAAGATCCATGCCTGCTGGAGGATCGTAAAAATATGATCCGCCTTCTTACGGGCATTAAAACTCAATACCGGCACCTATCATCCATCTCAAACCCGACTGCGGATAATAATAATTCTGTGTCGTTTGCTGTGCGCCATAAATATAACTAAAGGTATATCCATTTGACTCATATAAACTATTGAACATATTATACACGCCGGTGCGCAAATTTAGTGTAGTATGCTCATTCAATGTAAGCGGACAACTAAGCAGAAGGTCACTGACAAAGTAGGCTCCGATGCTGCGACCCGCCTGACCCGTATTGTCGAGGTATTGCTTTCCCACATACTTTGGAAGAACATCGATCGACAGATCGTGTATCAGATGCTCCTGATTTCTTAATGGAAAAATTGAAAAGCGTCCGCCGGCGATCAATGCAGGCGAAAAAGCACTTGTTGTTTCACAATACTGATGTTGCACTTGTCCCCCATTGTCGTAATCATCGACATACTCTGTAAAGTTCAACAATTTATTTCGCGACAGCGCCACATTGGCATTCATTTCAAATAAGCGGTTGCTGCTTCTGTACATCCATTCAAATTCAACACCCACTCTGTAGCTACGATCGATATTGGTCCTCGTGTACGCGCCTACATCATTTATTTTACCGGTCAAAACCAGTTGATCTTTATAAAACATCCCAAATACATTGGTGTGAAAACTCATTTGCGCATTGTAACGATAAACATAGGTCAGCTCTGTATTCAGCAGTTTTTCAGGCTTTGGTAAAAACAGGGCACCGGCTTCGATATCATCGCGGTTGGGTTCCTTTTGTGCAATGCCGGCCAGCATACTAAACAGATGATGATTATTTTTCAGGGTGAGTTTCACTTTGGGATTGAAAAAATGATAACGAAGATCATGATAGATCAGCGGATTTTTCCGGAAGCCATTCAGGGTATATTGCACATTGCGATATTGCAGATCAGCAAACAGCGATATCTGACCTGTGGGTTTATAATCAATCATGGTGTACAGATTTGCATCATTTTTTGCAGCAGTCAGGTTGTACCAGCGATAATTTTGATCGATGCCCTGCTGCGCCCAGATCACTTCGCCAAAATGCCGGCCATCATATTGATTATAGTTAAGATACAAACCGGCGTCGAGTTTCCTGCTCAGGTAAGTGGTATAAATCCGTCCGCCGTAAAAATCGTTGTCGAGCCATAGTTGCCTGACCAGGTCCGTGTTTGAAATGGACGTATCCGGCGAAGGACTGTAATCACTCAAACCATAATCACTGTAATATTGTGCTGTTCTATATTCTTCATAATATCCTTTGCCTTTGGTATAGAAAAGCGTACTGCCTAGTGCCCAGTGCCTGTTTAATTTTTTATCAAAAAACAACTGGTAATAATCCTGTCCGTAATTATCTGTTTGATTGTTGTAAAAAGTACCGTCACTTTTCATGCCGAGTTCGTTGTACGTGCGGTTGGTCAGCAGACTGTCGGCTGCTACGCCATTCCAGGCCTGTCCTGTTTTTTCGCGGCCCTTCAGATAATTGAACACCAGTTGCGTATTCTGATCAAACTGATATTTGGCGGTTAATTGCAAAGCCTTGAGTTCAGCAGCGGAACGCATGATATACCCATCACTCCTGATTGATGACAGACGCAAGGTTGCCGTAAAATGATCATGAATTAAGCCTGTACCTGCTTTTAATGTTTGTCTGAAGGTATTAAAAGAACCGAAGTCAGTCTGATATTTAAGTAAAGGTTGAACATCATTTATATCCAGGTTATTGATCGCGATACCGGCTCCAAAGTTACCCACCCCATTTTTTGAATTACCCACCCCTTTGCTCACTTCTACCTGCTGTGATGAAGATAACAGATCGGGTGTATTCACAAAATAAGTTGCCTGACTTTCTACATCATTCACCGGCACCCCATTCATGGTAACGTTAATGCGGGTAATATCCGCCCCTCTGATACGGATGCCGGTATAGCCGGTGCCCGTGCCGCCATCCGAACTCACTACCACCGACGATATGCTGTTGAGCAGGTAAGGCAGATCCTGAGCCTGCGTGAGCCGCTGTATAGTTTTACGGTCCATCTTCCGGGTCGCACTTTCGCTGAATATATTATTGCCTGCACTCACTTCACGTATCACTGCAGCAGGCAGTTCAATATTGCGGAGGGTATCCGATTTCAGGGTGTTCTTTTTTTGGGAAAAGCCCAGAGATGCATTCAGCATCATAAAAACAAAGACAATCTCTTTTTTGTACATAGACTTACACTTTCTTTTATGCCATGACATCCATATTTTTGATATCACGACGGTTACAAAATCAATAAGGGTAAGTGAAAATTGCTTCGCTTACCTTTCCTAAACAGCATTATCTGTTCCAGGTTCTGCGGGTATTATCTCAGATACGCAA
>JADYYU010000424.1 GCA_020853515.1 Chitinophagaceae bacterium
TTGTTGGTTAACAGCAATGTATAATATCCCTGATGCCATTGGGCCACCGGAATCGTGATCACCTGCAAGCCACTGCTGAAATAATAACTGCTGCTGAAAACGCGTCGACCGGTGACGTCAAAAATACTCAGCATGTAAGTGTCATCCGCATTTGCATTCAGCGATACTTTTAACTGATCGATTGCCGGATTTGGATATACAGCAGTAGTCGCTGCATCACCACAAAATACCTGCACACTGCTCACCCTGCTATATGCAAACCGGCCGTCTTTATCTACCATTTTCAGGCGATACTGATAATTATCATTGGCCAGCCTTTCATCAGAATAGGCATACGAAATTTCAACGTCAGCATTACCGGCAGCAGTGATTGTACTGATCGTTGAAAATTGCTGTTCGCTGCTTGCTTTCCTTTGCAGTTCAAAATAGGCGCTGTTTCTTTCCTGCACAGTTTTCCATATAATTTGGGGTACACATTCCGGTGCATTCACTTGCAGGGTGCTCAGCAACACCGGCAAGGGTGTATTGATAAAATCAGGGAAAGCCATTTGATTGCAGTTTTCAGAGATATAATTGGTGTCGTACATACCGGTAACTGTTGCAGAAACAGAGAGATGCGGCGGTACCGTTTCCACATCAAATATCTGACCTGCAGCGGGTGTCATATCATAAAAATTAATACCACCACCGTCAGCACCAAAACTACCGTAATTGCGGCTTAACTGTGCGATCGTAAAAGTGCCACTTCCGGAAATCTGCATGTGATTGTCAAAATCGGTAGCCTGCACGATTCCTTTGACATCATTCAGAAAATGAGCATTGTTTATAAATTTGCAGTTCGCCGCATCGTTTCCGTAAATATCAATATAGCCATAGTTTTCTGTTTGCATACTTTCATTTGTCCAGGTATTTTTACCATAAAAAGAGCATTTGTTGGTAAAAAAAGCGTCACTGTTAATATTCGTAAAACCGGCTACTTTCATCAGTCCGGCATTAAATAAGATGCCGCTGACCGCCAGATTTCCCCAAACATAAATCAGCCCTTCATTGCTGAGCAGGGCATTATTTTGTACCGTCAATTCATTCTTAACTACCAGCATCCCTTCATTCAGCAAGTCACTTCCGCCAGGTAGTTGAAAAGCGGTAAAAAAGTCCATTTCGGCATCCCGGTGATTAACGATAGAAACGGGCATTGTAAAATTTTGCGGAACCAGCCATTGAAACAAGGCCCCGGAATCGTTGACAACAGAAAAATTATACCCCGGTTGGGATGCCACCTCCAATTTTACAATGCCTTTGTTGCTGATAAGACCTTCAGCATTTACCAGCACTGACGGTTGAAAAACGGCGCCTTGCGCTACCCTTATCTCCGCACCGGTTGTAAAAGAGCTTATCTCGCCCGTAAATACACCGGACTCAATGCAAAGCACCTCCCCACCTGACAGCGAATAAGTACCTGTGCTTCCAAGATCTGTGTAAGTACAATTTTGCTGCGCATTTGCGAGCAGTGACAGTCCTATCAATAAAAAAAGTGTGGCGAAATGTTTCATAAAAAACTTCTTTTTATGGAAGTCTTCTATAAAATATCGTGCCAAAAAAAATGAACGATCACAAGTGCATGATTATCAGCGATTTAAGCAAACTCAATACTTCACAAGGAGATTAAACTTAAGTGATACAGCAGGCTTTTTGCAGCCTTTTGCGGGCAATTTGCTTGATCATACAGGCCAGTCATTAATAGATCTGACTGCATTAAAACGGTGAGCAAGGCTGAAGTAAACAAAGGGCAAAATGCGTCCTTAACTGTGATCGGACGCTATGAATTGTGTCAGGGTTTAAATGTCACTGCCCTGCCGCTTCATCGCTCCGCAAATTCATGTTTAAACCGACAGTAATATGAGGCTTTGGTTGATCTCAAAATAGTTATTATACAACAGGATATAACGGATCTTATCTTTCTGAAAATGCTTCGTCTGTAAAGGATGATACAGAAAATGCGGAATGGTTTGCTGAAGCAAAATCTGCGTACTGAGCCAGCAAGCAAACTGACTTGCGGTGTCGTAGTCGCCGCACAAATGTTTAAAATATAGAAAAGTACTTTCCGGAAATGCATTGCTTAGGTAGGTATCAAAATGCTGCTGCTGAACGTTGCCGTTATTACCACACATCAGCAGATCGATATCAGCCGCTTGTAAATCATGCTGCGACAAAATACTTTCAATCGACTTTTTGAGATCGGCTTCCTCAGGCTTGTAAAGGGTTCGTATATCCCTGATGCAAACCTGCTGTGAATTTGTCTGCTCATTACCTAATACAAAAAAGGAACTGCCTTCACCGGCAATGGTACCGGGTGTATCAGACCTAAGCAAGTCCCGGCTTTCAATTTTCTCTTTTTTCCAATAGCCCCAATTTCCTTTCACTGCAAGATGTTCGGAGGTCATTTCGTCAAAACTACCAGCCAGCACATGTTGCGCTTCACCTTCTTCTATCAGGAGAGCGGCATCCAGCAGACTGTGTTCAAAGGAAAAACCGCGATGCACGTAGGTCATGTTATAGGAATTGATCTTTCTGTTGAGGGCGATCATTCCATTGAGTTGATTGTAAGTGGAGTGAATAAAATGGGTAGGATTCAGCGCCGTTTCGTGATATTGCTTGATGGAATGTAAGAACGATTCGGTATCTACCAGGCAACCCTTGCCGGTACCGACGATCACTGCATCGATCTGCAATATGCCCGACTGATTCAGGCAATCCATGGCTGCAGAAAATCCGATCTTTAAGGCCCTGCTCATTCGGCGTATCTGTACCGGATTGATAAATTGTTTGAAGTCGGGTTCCTGGCAATACAATACATTATTATCCGTACTGCAGATACTTTCGCTACGCAAAAAATCTGCATCGGCCCCAAAAGTAGGCTGTGGTGAAATACAGGAAGCAGACAGGATGTAAACCGGTTTCATTTTACGCTTTATATTTTGAAAAGATGAGACTGGCATTATTGCCCCCAAAGGCGAACGAGTTAGACATCACATTTTCGAGTGGCTTTTGCTCAAATATCGTTTGCGGCATAAGTTCAGAACCGAGCATGGGATTTTCGAAATTTAAATTGGCATACACGCATTGATGTTGCAGCGCCAACAGCGAATAAATGGCTTCGACTGCTCCGGCTGCAGCCAGGGTGTGACCGGTATAACATTTGGTAGAACTGAATGCGGGCACTTGTTGAAATAAGCGCTTCATGGCATTTGATTCAGATTCGTCATTGGTGAGCGTTGCGGTACCATGCGCATTGATGTATTGAATTTCGTTTGCACCCAGACCAGCTTTCAGCAAGGCCCGTTTCATCACCTGATAAGCGCCCTCCCCTTCCGGATTGGGGGCTGTGGCATGAAAAGATTCATGGAAATTGCAATAACCTTTGATGGCAGCCACCGGTGTATGATTTCTGTCAGCACAGTCGGCGGCTCTTTCAATGATCAGGTAGGCTGCACCCTCACCCAGATTGAGTCCGTTTCTGCCGGCATCAAAAGGCTTGCAAACCTCCTTGTCTATGTTTTTCAAAGCATTAAATCCGTTGATTGTAAAACGCGTGAGTGCGTCGGTGCCACCGCAGATCGCAACATCAAGATGACCCTGTTGCACAAGTCGGCTACCGAGCATGATGGCATTGGCAGAAGACGAGCAGGCCGTACTGATAGTAGTTACAATATCTTTTACCTGAAA
>JADYYU010000425.1 GCA_020853515.1 Chitinophagaceae bacterium
AAGGTGGTCCAAAAAGTTTCAAAGTCTTTTTCTGCCTGGCTTAATTTCTTAGCCGGTTGAGCATTTGCCGACACACTGAAAGCAAAAATTAAAAATATGAGTCCTTTGAATTTCATAGTTGTTTTTGTTTTCAAGAGTCATTTATAACTTTATGTGACGAGCTTCCGATGGCAGAAGAAAAATTTAGCAATATCAATTTTCAAATTTAGTCTAATGATCTATAAAAATTCTGCGAAAAGGTAAATAATCACTACCCCTTATATCTTCACTGCGAAGCCACAACATAACTTTTCGTTACTTACAATTTGAATTTTCTAAACCGGCGGCCAAGTCTTTGTCAAGTTTCAAGATCATTTTGTAGTCATCACATGCTTTATCTGCTTCATTTAATTTCAAGTACAATTGGTATCTGCTTACATAGGCAGCCACAGGCTTCTTACTGCCGCTAATTGCCTTGCTATAGTCGGTTAAGGCACTCTGCATATCACCGCTAAACTCTTTCGCTTTTCCGCGTTTGCACAATGCCTGATAGTCGTAATGATCTTTTGTCTTATCCAGAAACGTATTGTAATCCTGAATAGCCTGGTCATATTTTTGAAGGGTGTCATAATCGATCGCCCTGAAATAGTAAAGATCCGCGTCATTAGAATCCAGTTTGATCGCATTCGTTTGCATGACAATGGCCGAATCAAAGCGGCCCAGACTTTCATACAACATCGCCAACACGATTTGTACCCCTTTATCTTTCGGATTAATTTCGACCACTTTTAAATAATAGAATTCCGCAGAGTCTGGCAGGTTCATTTTTTCATAGGTTCGGCCTTTGTTGAAGTAGGCTTCTGTATATTGATCATTAATACGGATGGCCTTATCATAGTATAAATTAGCTTCATTATATTTTTCCTGCAGTTCAAGCGAAATACCAATATTATTATTGACAGCTTCGACATCGGGATGCAAGGAATCAGCTTTTACAAAATCGAGATAAGCCAACTGCTGATTACCCAGTAAAGAATAACATTTACCCCGGTGATTGTACAATCTGAAATCTGTTTCATTTTTCTTAATACAGCTCGTATACTCCCTGACTGCCTTTTCAAAGTTCTCATCCTTTTCATATTCGATCGCTTTCTGACAGTTTATGTTCTGCGCAAAGATCAACGTGTTTATGCATTGCATTAAAATGATCAAAGTGATTCTACTCATATTCTTCCGTATGTTGTATAGGGGTTCGCATCGCATGGAATTTTTCAATGGTTTTGGAATGTCCATTTGATTGCTTTCTCTTTGGTCGCCCTAAAAATTGTGTTGTGTGCTTCCTCCGGTTCAGGTGAATAAAACCACTTTAGATATCGAAGATTCTCCGTTTTAAAAATTTCAGCCAGTTCAGCGGTGTACTTTGAAATATCTTCTGCACTTGAACCTGCAAACCAAATTCTCTTTTCATTTGCCGGAAATTTTGCTAAATGTTCTTTTGCTGTTTTTACCAACATGTGATCATTCCACCATAAGGAGGGGTCAAATGCAATATAGTTGTCAAACAGATCAGGTCTCAGCAAAAAGGTTTCCACTACAAAGAGCCCTGATAAAGATTCTCCAATGATACTTTTTTCTGCAGTCGTTCGATACCGCTTATTGATTTCAGGGAACAATTCATCTTCAATAAATGCCCTGAATTTAGCCGAGCCACCTACGATGGGTGCAATTTCTTTATCTTTTGCGATTTCAGTGGGGCCGGTTAAATCTCTTCTGCGTTGTGTATTTGCAATGCCAACTAAAATCATAGGCGGTACACTTTTCGATTTTATCAGTTCTGCTAATGTATTTGCAATATGAGGAAAATCTTCATCAATGATCCCTCCATCGGCCATATACATGACGGATAAAGAGTCTGTACCGACTTTATATCCGGGCGGTGTCCAGACATTTATATTCCTAGTTTCTCCCACTATTTTTGATTCTATGGTAAATTCATCGTGCGATGGAACAGGATCTTTCTTTTGTGATGAATACGCACAACTTGTCAGGAAGATTGATATCAACAAATGGTAAAAGATTAATTTCATTTTTCTATTGTTTTGCTTGTGTAAACTGGTATTCAATAATATGTATAAAAGAATTATTTCAATCTTAGTGATCTGTGACTTGCGCTCCGAATTCATAGTACAAGTTTGTCAGCTCCCCTCGAATCCGGCGCACAAATATACTCCTAGATGCCGCAACTTTATGATCAGGTTCATATTCATCTGCCAACAATATAATACGTATTTTCACTGAACTCACTGCAGCGCATTCTATACCACCTTTATGCATCAACCTGCTGATCCTTAAATTTGGAGACGTCCATGTAAAAGACTTCCCAGGTATGTCCATCCATATCTTCAATGCTGCGCTGTTGCATAAAACCATAATCACGCATTTCATGCGGTTCGGTGCCCCCGGCGGCCAGACCATTATTCATCATTTCATTGACCGCTTCTACACTTTCAACTGATAAGGAGTAAATACCGGCGAGCGTGGCCTTTGTATCTGCTATCGGTTTGGTGGCAAAGCCTGAAAATTTTTCGTGCGTCAGTAACATCACATAAACATGTTCGCTCCATACCATACACTTACCGGTATGGTCTGAAAATTGAGGGTTGTTGGCGAAACCCAGGGCGGTATAAAAATCCATTGAGCGTTGCAGGTCGCTTACAGCCAGATTGATAAATATTTGCTTTGACATTCTTTCTGTTGATTTAAATGTATGATTCATAGGCGCGCTAAATTCAGGCACGACACTCTTGTAAAAATAATACAAATTAGGAATGTACCAAACGGCGAACGCACAATTTAAAAACGAGCCGGCATACCAGAACAACTTCGCGGCTTCTGCCCACGAGGTACAACTGACTGGCTTAGAAAGACTGCAATTAAATAATTATTGCCCCAGCAGGAATCTGATCATCAGCCCACCGCGGGTAGTAGTGATCGGAAAGGCATTGGAAACATACGGAATACTCTGACGTCTGTCGTAGAAGAAACGCAGCGTCACATTTTGCGTCAGAATATAATCGATCGACGGCGAAATGGTGATTACCTTTTGTCCACGAGTTGGACGCGATACCCGCTGATCGAGACGATTGATGGTGGTATAATCATCTCTCAATCCAAGATCAAGTTTGATATTCACATCGCTTTTCAGTTTATTCAAACCAAAATATGGGGTGTTGATCGTAACACCTTTCATACGATAACCGCCACCTAAAGAGATCTCTTTACTTTTGGTTTCACTCAATTGAAAGTCAACCAGACTCATACTCAGGGTGCGTGCTTTTTTATATTCGATGTGGAAGTTCAGCGAATTTTTGAGCGTAGCGTCTATCCCTAAAAACGGTCCGAAGTTTTCGTTAATAGTCATATTAGGCACCATAAAATAAGGTACATAATTATGCGAAACTGAATCGATGAAGGATGGGAACCCAAGCGCATACACATCACGATACATCAGCGCTGAGGTGAAGCTATTCATACTCAGGGTGCCGGTGTAGGAATGATTTAAAGTAAAGTTCTGAAAGATATCCCTGAACATTTTTGTACGGGCTAAGCCGCCATAGTTGATCCGCCAGTTCGGTAATGGAAAAATATTTTTGAACGGATTTGATTTGATATTATAAGTTTCATTATTGAGCAGCGGAAACGACTCAGGGTCCTTACCGGTATAAGCCGATAAGAAAGCCGGTATGATCACTTCCTGCGAATAACGGGTATAGCCTTTTTTATATTCTTCATCTTCAGGGGCATTGGCATTGGCTGTGTACGGATTAATTAAACCCAACCTTTTTGAGATCACCTTTCTGTTATTTTCAAAATCAGAAAAGGCCTGCGTCAGTTTGTCGCCGTTGTTGGCTTTTTGAAAAAGGGTTTTAATTGCAACATAAGAAATCGTAAACCCGCCTGTTTCATAAGGATTCAGATGCGCATATTCGCTGCCACCACCGAGCGTGTCTTTAAACAATTCCGAATAGGCTTTGTTAAACGTTTTGCTCCAGGTCAGATCGATCTTAAAATCTTTGAATGGTTCTACATTCACGGTGGCATTATATGTTTGAGCATACTGCTGCTGAAACGGTGCATTAAAGAGCGAATCGCGGGTGAGTACGTTATCATTCCCTTTGCCTTCAAGCCAGTAGCGATCGGGCTGATAGCCAAAGGCAAAAGGCAGACCGGTATTGGTATTATTTCTGAAATTAACCCCT
>JADYYU010000426.1 GCA_020853515.1 Chitinophagaceae bacterium
AAAACAGATTCTATGATGATTAAATATGCTGATATTTCTAAAACGCATATCTGCCCATTTGCCTATTATATCAGAAAACGTTTACGACTGGAAGGTATTTATGGAGGGGTGATGACCGTATTTTCGGAGGAAAAACCAGTGCGTGAATCCATTAAACTTACTGAAGGACTTAATTATAAACGTTCTTTTTATGGCACTATATCCTATATACCGGCGCTGTTTGGACTTAATATGGCTTCGTGGGTAATCCGGGATGCATGCGGTATGTTTGAACCAACCCCACTCTGCATACCTAAAAAAGTAAAGAAGCCTTCGTAATCGGTGTCCCGCTGCGTAAATACCATATAAAGGGTATAAAATTCCGCTGCGCACGGATTAATTTTGCAGAAAAAAAATGAAAAATATTTTGCTGCTTGTTGTTCTGTTTTTCACCTGCGCAAATCAGGTGAAGTCTCAGCAGATCAAAGTTAATTTTGCTAATAATTTGATAGACTCCAGTAATAATCATTATCTGATTGACACAAATCAATGCGGTAATGTGCTTACTTTTTGTGATGATGCGTCAGGCAATCCTGCTAACGCCTACCAGTTTAACGGGCAGTGCGGTATGCAAACAGATTCATTCAGCATGACCAACACGGCGTATAACGGATTTAGCGTCAGCTTCTACATGAACAAAAATTTTGACAGCAGCGCCGTTCAATATGGCATTCTACATTTTTACAAAGGAACTTTTCTGATCTATGCGGTACGCGACAGTCTTTTTATGACTGTTACAGATTCGCTGAACAATGATCATGTATTCGGGGCACCCTGCAATATGCCTAACGACGAATGGTTTTGTACCGTGATTACCTTTTCTGATTATGGCTCTGTGGATTTTTATTTTAATAAGGTGAAATACCATGCAGGTAATGCGGCTTTTAAATCATTGCGAAGGGCCTGTGAACCCGGGTTTTGTTATCCGCTGCATATATCAACTGATATCTGGGACAATGAATTTTAGAAAGGAAAGCTGGATGATATCCGTGTTTGGAACTGGCCCTCTGATTCAGTGAACGTAGACGAAATCTGCACTAAAAACATAGTGCCTGCCGGTTTGCAGCAGTTTGATCAGAGTGGGGTAAAAATGTATCCGAACCCTGCTAATAGTTATATTATTTTTGAAAGTACTGAGCCTGCAGAACTGTTGGTGTATGATATGACCGGCAGATTGATTCAGATGACAGTACTTGGCAGCGGCCTTAACCGACTTCCAACTGCACAATTTTCTAATGGAAATTACCTGATTCAGATTAAAAACACTCAGGGCGTATTTGCTACAAGAATGGCCGTGAGCGGACATTAAGCGGGCGTATTCAAAACGCCGGGTGCGCTCAATCCGGTAAAGCTTTCTGCAATTACTGCTGCCGTAAATCAAGGAGAATTTCGGGAATAAATTCAGTCAGCACATGCAAGTATGCCCTCCAGAGCCCGTAATCAATGCAATTTCGTTCATGCGATCACTTTTTAAATGACTACGTATTAAAAAAAGGTTGCAATGCTTGCTGCATATCACCTGATTTTATATTTCGGGTACCTGTCAGTTCATCAATTAGGGCGTGTTACCAATCGTTTCCGTTTTATGAGGACCTTCAACTATTATTTTTGGTGCGACCTTTTCGATAAGGCATAAAAAAAAGAAGTCCTGCTAAGAACTTCTTTTGTAGAAAAATATGTTGGGGGAAGATTATTTTTTCTTTGCGTAACGTTTGTTGAATTTGTCGATACGGCCTGCAGTATCAAGCAACACGTTTTTACCAGTATAAAAAGGATGTGATGTGTTGGAAACCTCCAGCTTAATTACCGGATATTCGTTACCATCCTCCCACTGCATTGTTTCGTTTGATTTTGCAGTTGAACGGGATAAAAATGTTGTTTCATTACTCATGTCTTTAAAAATAACAAATCTGTAATTTTCCGGGTGAATACCTTGTTTCATATATTTTTTGTTTTTTGCGCATGATCCTAACCATGCTGTGATTAAAATTTAGGACTGCAAATGTAGCTTATTTTTGTAAAAAAGACAAAAAAGATACAAATAGGGGGCAATTCAATTGAAATAAGTCTGCCGAAAGGTTTTAATGCCTGCCTGTTGCGTGCGAAAAGGCAGCACAAAGGTTCAGTTCGATGATCAGCTCTTCATATTGACATATTGCAAAGGAATCTTCAGGTCGCTGGTTTTGCACAATTGAATGACATCCTGTAAATCGTCAATTTTTTTGCCGGTGATGCGGATGATATCGTCCATGATGGCAGCCTGCACCTTTAATCCGCTATCTTTTATCAGCTTTACAATTTTTTTTGAATCATCCTGCGCCAGGCCGTTTTTGACCGGAACTTCCTTTTTTACTATTTTGCCCGAAGGATGCACCTCTTTTGACAGATCAAAGCAATTGCCATCCAGCCCCTGTCGCATTGAGCGGCTGATCAGCACATCTACGATCTGTTCCATTTTCATATCGCTGTCGGCCTCCAACTGTACTTTAAAGTCTTTTTTTTGAAGTTCAATCAGTACATGAGAACCTTTAAAGTCGAAGCGGTTGGTGATTTCTTTTTTAACAATGTTCACCGCGTTATCTAAAGTTTGCAAATCAACTTTGCTCGTAATGTCAAATGAGGGCATAAAATAATTTTACTGCAAAAATAAAGATTAAACCCAGATTTTGCGTTTGAAATTCTTTGGCAGGGCTAAACAAATACAGAATGTAAACTTCATTAAATATTTTCTGATACCGGGAATTTATTCTATTTTCTGACATGGAAAATGCGCTCAGCCAGTTGCATGATTATATTTTAAAGTGTAATGGGGTCCCAGCCTGCAGAATCGGGGTTAAGGCGCTCAATGGCTTTTTTTCTGCTTTCATTAGGTTAATATGCCGGAGTCAGATTATATTTATATTTCCAATACCCCTGTTAACCACATTAACTACGTGAAACCTTGAACAACGAAAAAAAGAAAGCAAGCAGGAAAGCGCTTGCATTGCCAATCACTGCGTCGATAGAGCAACCGCGCAATCTCAATCTGGATTCATTCCGGGGACTGATGGCCCTGTCTGTCATAATCAGTCATGTTGAATACATCCGGTTTTTTTTTAATATGCCCAGTCATTTTGTTGAGCCCCTTTTTTTTCATTTGGGGAGAATCGGAGTTACCGGTTTTTTTGTATTAAGCGGTTTTCTGATTACCAACAATTTGCTGAAACTTAAGAAGGAAGAACGCCCGGTTGCGGCCGCATTTAAACTGTTTTATCTGAAAAGGGCACTGCGTATACTTCCTCCCTACTATCTGATCATCCTATTGAGCATGTTTGTATTGCCATACATTTCCTGCCTTCATTATCAGGTCCCTCCTGGTATTACAGATGCGAGGGCAGTGCTGCCTGAGGTGGCCGTTTTTTATTATGCCCTTTTACCACAAATCGCGATCGCAAAGTTTATTGTGCTCCCCTTTGCAGAACCGACCTGGTCTATTGGTGTAGAGGAAATGTTTTATTTACTGGTACCCCTGTTTGTTTTCTTTACAGGCTTTCGTAAGAGATGGATCATTGTTTTAAGTATATTGCTGGTGCTGCTGAAAGTGTATATTTGGGTGTATATACCAGGTGCGGAACGCCTTCCATTTTTCAGTTTTCTGATTTTGTCGCGTTTTGAATGTATTATGGTGGGTTGCCTGATGAGTTGTCTGGTTGCCGGGGATCATAAAATATTCCGTCATATTAATGCAGTTTACTGCGCCGTTGCATGCCTTTTGCTGATAATTTGTGTCATTACGATACATTTTGATTTATATATTTATCTGCATTTTGCGGTGTTTTTTGGTGTGATAATATTATACCTGTATAAGCACCCGGTACGATTTCTTAATAATAAAGTGATGGTGTTTATAGGCAAAATATCTTTCAGCATTTATCTTGTGCACGAAATTGCAGTGGTATTTTTATTGAATATCGAAACAATTTCACCTAACAACGAATTTTCTTCTTTGACTTTATATGTACTTGCAATTGCTCTTTCTATACTGCTGGGCTGGATATTTTATAAAATAGTAGAGGAGCCTTTTCTTAAGTTAAAAGCCAGATTAGATCAAAAGCACGCGCTTCAGTAAAACTAAAAAAATACGATATGTCATATATTCAATACGAAATCAGGGATTCCATTGCCACCATTGTTTTAAACAGGGCAGATAAGTACAATAGTTTTTGCCGCGAAATGGCACTCGATATGCAACAGGCTCTCGATCAGGCAGCAGCCGATACAACAGTGCGTTGTGTTTATATTACCGGGGCAGGTAAGGCATTTTGCGCGGGACAGGATCTGGCAGAGGCCATTGAAGATAATGGCATCGAACTGTCGCAAATTGTTACTGAGCATTACAATCCGATCATCATGAAGATGCGTGAAATGCCGAAGCCGGTGATCTGTGCTGTGAATGGAGTGGCGGCCGGTGCGGGTGCCAATATTGCCCTGGCCGGTGATATTGTGGTCGCAACTGCGAGTGCCTCATTTATACAGGCTTTCAGCAAAATTGGATTAATACCTGATAGCGGGGGAACCTTTTTATTGCCACGGCTGATCGGATTTCAGAAGGCAACTGCTCTGATGATGCTCGGTGAGAAAGTCATGGCCGAAGAAGCTGAAAAGCTTGGGATGATCTATAAATTTTTTGCGGATGAAAATTTTGCCGGTGAAAGCTGGAAACTGGCGCAAACGTTAGCTGCCATGCCCACTAAAGGGCTTGCGCTCACCAAGCAATTATTGAACGAGAGTGCTGACAATAACCTCACGGAGCAACTGAAACTTGAAGGGGAAATACAGGTGCTGGCTTCCCAAACTTTTGATTACAATGAAGGCGTAACTGCATTTCTCGAAAAGCGAAAGCCAAGCTTTAAAGGGGTCTGAACGCATGCGCAGTCATCCGTTGATTATTTCAAAAATTCTTCCAGTTCGCTGAATGCTTTGGCACAAACTTTCTCGAGATTTTTGACCAGTGCAGCCATTTCATCGTGGCGGTAGGCATAAATCGAAATTTGTTCCAGTTCATGTACATGCGACACCTCTTCTTTGACGCCCATATAGTTTAGCTGGGTTTTGAGTGAATGCGCCGATATTTTGATTTGTTCATACTGTTTGTTTTCGACGCCCTGCACCAGCTTCCTGAGCAATACCGGCGCATTTTGCAGAAAAATACCAACATATT
>JADYYU010000427.1 GCA_020853515.1 Chitinophagaceae bacterium
CCGGGAAATGGGTATTCTGCGTGATATCATTCTGCATGAAAATGCCTGCGAAATTATCATCACACCTACGTATTCAGGTTGTCCTGCAATGGGTATTATCGAAAAGGATATTATTGCAGCTGTTCAGGCAAGCGGCATCACTGACGTAAAGGTGACCACTGTATATTCTCCGGCCTGGACAACAGATTGGATGAGCCCTGAAACCCGCGAAAAACTGAGAAAATTTGGTATTGCGGCACCGCTGCATTCGCATTGTGTAAACTGGCTGCAGCCCGAACGGCAATTGGTGATCTGTCCGCGATGCAATTCCGGCAGAACCAAACTGGTTTCACGTTTTGGTTCCACTGCCTGCAAAGCTTTATATACCTGCAGCGACTGTCATGAACCCTTTGATTATTTTAAATGTCACTAGGGATGCCACAGCACGATTATAGTTTATTTATCTAAAAAAAGTTAATTCAATAGAATGCCAATTTATCATCAACTGGGAAATATACCATCCAAACGCCACGTAGTAAGCCGGCAGGCCAATGGCAATCTGTATCAGGAAGAACTGGTAGGTACACAGGGCTTTGCCGGTATGTCGTCGCTGGTGTATCATTTGTATCCGCCTACACGCGTGAAACAAAAAGATAAAGCCTATTCGGTAACACCCAAAATTGCGATCGATAACGGGCTCGACTGCATGAGCTTTAAAGGTTTCGATCTGCAACCGGAAAAGGATTATCTGCAAAGCCGCAAAACGCTTTTTGTGAACGCAGGTTTGCATATCGGTCTGGCTGCTCCCATGCAAAGCACCCCGTATTTTTATAAAAATGCGGATGCAGATGAGATCATCTTTGTACATGAAGGCAGCGGTACCTTGTTTACAATGTACGGCGAACTGCATTTCAAGTATGGCGATTATATGATTATACCCCGTGGCACTGTCTATAAAATTCATTTCGATACAGAACAAAACAGACTGCTTTATGTAGAGAGTTTTACGCCTGTCTTTACGCCGTCACGCTATCGTAATCAGTTTGGACAGTTACTCGAACACTCTCCCTTTTGCGAACGTGATATTGTAAGGCCTTCCAATTTGCAGACCTTTGACGAACTGGGTGAGTTTGATATTTTTATTAAGAAAAGAGGCATGATGTTTCCTTATCAGTATGCAAACCATCCATTTGATGTAGCAGGCTGGGATGGCTATCATTATCCCTATATTTTTTCGATCTTTAATTTCGAACCCATCACCGGTCGCATCCATATGCCGCCTCCAATACATCAGACTTTTGAGAATGCACATTTTGTGATCTGCTCATTTGTGCCCCGCTTATACGATTATCATCCCGACGCCATTCCGGCACCTTATCATCACAGCAATATTGACAGCGACGAACTGCTGTATTATGTTGACGGCGATTTTATGAGCAGAAACAATATTGAAAGGGGGCAAATCACCCTGCATCCCGGTGGCATACCGCATGGTCCGCATCCGGGGGCTATTGAGCGCAGCATCGGTAAAAAAGAAACACACGAACTGGCAGTTATGATAGATCCGTTTGCGCCGGTGATGATTACCGAGGAAGCCTTGAAAATAGATGTAAAGGATTATTATAAATCATGGCTGGTATAGCCCTACAATCAAATTTAAATAACCATTAAAAGAAATATATAACATGAAAGGATTAACAGGAAAAAAAGCGCCCTTGTTTCAGGCAGAAGCCGTCGTGAATGGAGGAGAATTTATCGAGCAATTTTCACTCGAACAATTTATAGGCAAAAAGAATGTCATCTTCTTTTTTTATCCGCTTGATTTTACGTTTGTATGCCCTACCGAACTCATCGCTTTTCAGGAACAACTGGAAGCTTTTAAAGCGCGAAATACAGAAGTGGTTGCTTGTTCTGTCGATTCAAAATATTCACACTGGGCCTGGTTAAATACGGAACGAAACAAAGGCGGTATCAAAGGCGTAACTTATCCGCTGGTGGCTGATCTGTCTAAGACCATCGCGCTCAATTTTGGTGTATTGGCAGGCGATTATTCCCTTGCCGGTGACAACATCACATTTGAAGGAGATCCTGTAGCCTACAGAGGTTTATTTCTGATAGATAAACAAGGCGTAATCAGCCATCAGGTGATCAATGATTTGCCACTGGGCCGCAGTGTAGATGAAGCTTTACGCATGGTGGATGCCCTTGAATTTCATGAAGAAAACGGAGAGGTTTGTCCTGCCAACTGGAATGTAAAACAGGCCGGATTAAAGGCAAGTGCAGAGGGCATTGCAGAATATCTGGGAACACTTAAAAATTAAAATATATGTCAGCAGAAAACTTAACAACAGTAGAAAATTATAACTACGGGATTGAAAAAATATTTGATCAGGCGCAGGACTTTTTGCCGATCAATGGTACTGATTATGTTGAACTTTATGTAGGTAATGCCAAGCAGGCAGCCTATTATTATAAAGCCGCCTTTGGGTTTGAAAGCCTGGCCTATTGTGGTTTGGAAACAGGCAATAAGCAATATTGTTCCTATGTAGTGGTGCAGGATAAAATACGATTGGTACTCACCACGCCTTTCGATCCGGAAAGTGAAATTTCAGATCATATCCGTCGCCATGGCGACGGGGTAAAAGTGATCGCACTATGGGTTGATGATGCCCGCAGGTCTTTTGAAGAAACCATCGCGCGCGGTGCCGAAATTGTGATGGAACCCACCGTGTTTGAAGATGAATTTGGTGAGGTGGTAAAGGCTTCGATTAAAACATACGGCGACACGATCCATACGTTTGTAGAACGAAAAAATTATCGCGGTGTATTTATGCCCGGTTTCGAAAAGTGGGAGAGTGAATATCAGCCGGAAAGTAAAGGGCTGAAATACATAGATCATATGGTAGGTAATGTAGAACTGGGTAGCATGAATAAATGGGCGGACTTCTATGCCAATACCATGGGCTTTGCCAACCTGGTGACTTTTGACGACAAAGATATCAGCACACAATATACGGCGCTGATGAGTAAAGTAATGACCAATGGTAATGGTCGGATTAAATTTCCTATTAATGAACCTGCGGTGGGACTAAAAAAATCGCAGGTTGAAGAATATCTTGATTTTTATGGTGGTGCCGGTTGTCAGCATATTGCGGTCGCAACGGACGATATAGTGTTTAC
>JADYYU010000428.1 GCA_020853515.1 Chitinophagaceae bacterium
CCCGTCAGGGCAACAATTATTCATTGGGTACCATCTATCAGATCCTCTGCGAAATGCTTGACATTCCTGTCTTTGCCATTCAACTGCCAAGGCAGCATTTGCTGGCCTATTTCGACAATCAATACGACTTTTTTAATAAAGATCAAAAGCAAACACAACGAATACAGTTTTACATAGATGCTAATTCAGGGACTATTTTTACCCAAAATGATGTAGATTTTTATCTGAAAAAATACAATTTTGCTGTGAACGAAAATACCTACCTGCCACTCTCGAATCAGGAAATTATTTTAACTACGATCGAATCGCTGATTATGATGTATGATGAACTCAATGAAACCGAAAAATCTGCTGAACTCAACAGAATTCTGTCATTGCGCGATCTCGTTTAGCCTTTTGATCAGCCGCAACGGATGCGTCCGTTTGCCGCTTGTTTTATTGATGATTCCCTGGTGGTCGATCAAATCGGTCGTCACCCGCCCGTTGCCCTCACTTGCATGAATAATTTCATGATCGTTCAATAAAATACCTACATGATTGATCTCCTGCTGATCGTTTTCAAAAAAAGCAAGGTCACCGCATGCGGCATTGCTGAGAAAATCAAGTACAACGCCCATTTCCATCTGTGCAGAGGCCAGGTGCGGAAGTAGTAAATTAAAAAACCGGTAAAACATTTTGGATAATCCTGAGCAGTCGATACCATAAATACTGCAACCACCCCATAAATAGGGCGCGTGCATAAAGCTGTTTAATATTTTCATTTTATAAACCTCATCGAAAGTACGTTTATCAGTTGACAATAAAGCGGTATCCTGCAATAGACTCAGATCTGCAACATTTTCTACAAAAGTTCCGCTCAGCAAGGGCATCGTGACTGTCGGCAGGTTAATTTGACCATGATGGCCCAATAGAATATGCGTGGTTGATGGAATACGATCACCGGCGATTTCGTCAAACTGCGATTGCAAAACCCAACCGCTTGTTTGCTGGTCATTGGTCTCAATCTTGATCCATTGACTTCCATTTTGCCCGACGACAGCCGCAAGATCACTGTAAAAAATTTGTGTATGCAGCTCCGACTTATGATCAGGCATTTTCATGATATTGGCCACGTTTACTTTACATCTCAGTATTTTCATAGCCGTAATATTACACTGTTTTAGCTGTAAAAACCCTTGCGCCTTGCCTAAAGTTTTAAATAATTTCAGACAATATTCATTTAAATTTGCTGATCATAAAGTCATCTTACATGTCGCAAAAATATACCCTTGTGCTGGGGGCATCCGAAAAAGCAGACCGCTATAGCCATATGGCCGTTAAAAAACTGCGAAAGTACGGCCACCCGGTTCTGGCAATCGGCAGCCGTGCCGGCTACATAGATCAGACAGTAATCAGCACCGAAAAAGTGGCGGCAGAGCAGATTGATACCGTTACTTTATATCTGAATGCAGACAGGCAAAAAGAGTATTACAATTATATTTTGTCACTTAAACCGGCTCGCATTATTTTTAATCCCGGTACAGAAAATGACGAACTGGCCACACTGGCAGCAAACAATGATATCCGCACCATGGAAGCCTGCACATTGGTGATGCTGGGAACCGGACAATACTAGCCATCAAATTTCATCAAATTCATGTACGCGCCCACTTTGAAAATTGAACTGATCAATATCGAGAAAAAATTTAGCCAGGAACTCTTGTTCAGCGGTATCAGTCATACTTTTGCGGCCCCTTGTAAAGCGGCGCTGCTTGGAATCAACGGTTCAGGCAAATCAACCTTGCTGCAAATCATTTCCGGATATTTATCGCCGGGTAAAGGTCAGATCAATTACGTATCAGATGGTCGTAAACTTGCCGAAGATGAAATATTTGAAACGGTTTCAATCTGCGCTCCTTATCTTGAACTCATTGAAGAGATGACCCTGACCGAATTTCTGCAATATCATTTCGCATTCAAAAAGCAAAAAATGCCGGTTAATGAAATCATCCGCTACATTGGTTTGGAAAAATCAAAAGACAAATTTATTGAACAATACTCAAGCGGCATGAAACAGCGGGTAAAACTTGCTCAGGCCTTTTGCTGCGATACTTCAGTGTTACTGCTGGATGAACCCTGCACCAATCTCGATGAAGATGGGTTTGCCTTGTACGAAAAAATGCTACGCGATTTTACTGAAAACCGCATCGTGATCATCGCAAGCAATGATCCGGAGGAAACAAAATGCTGTACCGAAAAATATTTTATTCGTGATTTTAAATAAACGATCATGCAGCTAAACGACCCGAAAACGATCCGGGCATGGACCTATTACGACTGGGCCAATTCAGCCTATTCGCTGGTGATCACAACAGCCATTTTTCCACTCTATTATAATAGCATCGTAGATAATAAAATCAAGTTGCTTGGTTTCGAAATTGTGAGCGAATCTCTTGCCTCCTACTCCATTTCACTTTCATTTCTCATCATTGCTATTTTATCACCCATCTTATCGTCAATCGCTGATTACCGCGGAAATAAACGCAGCTTTATGCAGTTTTTTTGCTACCTCGGTTCGGCGGCCTGCTGCGCTATGTACTTTTTTAAAAGAGAAGGAACGCAGGAAGCCAATGTACTGTATGGCCTCACTTGTTCAGTACTGGCCTCGATCGGTTATTGCGGCAGCATTGTGTTTTATAATGCATATCTGCCCGAAATAGCCGGAAAAGAAAAGCAGGACACGGTAAGCGCCAAAGGGTTTGCGATGGGCTATATTGGCAGTGTAATACTGATGTTGGTATGTTTTGCTTTTATTCTGCTGAACGATCAATTGGGCTGGAATCTGAAAGATTATCCTGCCAGAATTTCGTTTGTGATGGTAGGTATCTGGTGGGCCGGATTTGCACAGATCACCTTTCGTAAGTTAAAGCCACCGAAAAAACAAAACCTGCAGTCTACTGCCATAACCGGAAAGGTAATCAGCAATGGTTATCGTGAGCTGCAGAAAGTCTGGAATGAACTGCAGCACTATCCTACCTTGAAAAAGTATCTTCTTTCATTTTTCTTTTACAATATGGGTGTACAAACTGTGATGTATATGGCCACCTATTTTGCAAGTAAGGAACTGCAAATGGCGGCCACTCAATTATTGAGTGTAGTACTCATTATTCAGGTCGTGGCTATTGGTGGTGCCTGGCTTTTTGCTAAAATATCAGAACGCCTGGGCAACAAAATCTCACTGCTCAGTTTGGTGCTCATCTGGATAGGCATCTGCTTTGCTGCTTATTTCGTGAGGTCAGTGAATCAGTTTTACCTGCTGGCATTTGCCGTGGGCATGGTAATGGGCGGCATACAATCCATGTCGCGTTCTACATACTCAAAGTTATTACCGGCAACAACCGATACGGCCTCTTATTTTAGCTTTTATGATGTATGCGACAAAACAGGCATCGTAATCGGTACCCTGTCTTTTGGACTGATTGCACAACTGATGGGCGGGATGCGCAATTCTACCCTGGCTTTGTCTTGTTATTTTATCATAGGACTGCTATTGCTGCTACGCATCCGGAAAAATGAATTTGAAGTTAAAGTTACTGAATAGCCATTCTTTTTACAGATTGGCGGCCCTCCTTATTTGTGATGACCGCCTGATAAAGACCGGCAGGTAAATTAACCTGAATATATTGTTTCTGATCAGTTTCGAATACACATTTTCCCGACAGGTCAAATAATTTCAGTTTAACACAGGTTTCGGATAAGTAAAAGCTACCCCTTGCCGGATTGGGATAAATCAGAAAATAATCTGTTTCTGTACTAGAAACCGCAGCCGGCACACATTCTTCATAAGCGCCAATGTCAAACGACGCATTCGTGCAACGGCTGGCAAAATTTTGCGGATGTACAGACACCGATTGTGGTGAAAGTGAAAATGATCCTACCGATCCGGGTGCCATGCCCTGATTAAAAAGCGGGCTGCTTCCGTACGTCGGAAAACTGATCTGATACTGATAATTCGCAGCATCCTGAAACATCAGTGCCGCATAGCTGTTCACGATCATATTCTTCATAGTGTCTATGACCAGTGGCGCATTTGTATAAAATGTACCCATCCCGGCGCAGACATTATTATAGGCTTTAAATAATTCGGTGCCGCTGCTGATATCAAAGAAAGAGCCAACGTTTTTTTCATTCACCAGGGTATTATTGATCACATAAAGTTCATTGAACACTGCATTGGCAAGGCCTTCCAGACCATAACCAACCAAATTATTATTTTGGGAGGCCTGTTGCTGATTGATAATATTACCAATTAAAAAGGATCTGCCTCCGTTGGGAAGATCAATATTGCGGCTGTCAGTTCCTGACTCAGACGTGATACGGTTATATAATATGTAATTATTTTTTGCCCTGCTTTTTACTTCATGTCCCACAAAAGCATCGTGCGAATAATTATATTGAAACACAAATGTGTCGATGTGATTAATGTAAATATTGTGTGAGTAACCGTCACCATAGCCATTAAATGCCAGTTCGCTTTTTTCGATCATTATTTTGCAGTTCGAAATATCACCGGCCAGCAAACCCATTTCATTATGATGAAAATAGCAATGCACGGCAGTCAGGTTAGCTCCTTCCTGACGGATGCCTGCGCCGTTTTTGTCGGCCACGGTACAATGACTGAATTCGATATTCTCTACCCTGGTGTCGTTGCCGCCTATCACCCAGATCGCTTTACCGCCATAAGCGGCACCATTCGCATCAAGGTGTGCATAGCCTTGACCGACACCTTTCAATACCAGATTATTCTTACTCCAATAACATACGTCCGAAACATAAGTGGCAGCGTCTATTAATACGGTGTCGCCATCATTCACAAGCGAACTTACCTGGCTGGGTTTGGTATAAACCTGCGTGGGCCCCACCAGCCAGGTAGCAGCCTGACTGATCAATGGACAAAACAGGAATGTAAAAAGGATTCGTTTCATATCATACGTATTTCATGTAAATATAATAATTGCAGTGCACCAAAGTAAATTATTGGATTTAATATATTAAAACACTAAATTTGTTCCATCAAAAATTACAACTATGCGCATTTCCCATACTCTGCTGTTCTTATCGTTTTTCACGTTTGCTGCTATGGCAAAAAAAAATACCGTTGTACTAGCAGACGGCACCAAATGTAATTATGAAACCGAAAAGGGAATGCTCGACGGTCAGTACCGGTCTTACTATGAGAATGGTAAACTCAAAGCAGAAGGTACTTTTTCGCAAAA
>JADYYU010000429.1 GCA_020853515.1 Chitinophagaceae bacterium
AAACACACTCATTCTTTTATTCTTCATACCAGATACCGTCTTTTATTTTTTTATTCAGCAAAGGAGTATTTTCACCTTTGGCTTTTGCTTTCTGCCAGTTTTCCATTGCCTTAGGTGTGTTTTGCAATTTAAAATAAATATCACCGAGATGGTCAAATAAGGTGCCGTCATCTTCACCGCCCGCCTTGATAGCCTGCTCGATATAGTCTTTCGCCTCTGTATATTTACCTTGCTGAAATAAGATCCAGCCGTAGGTATCTAAAAATGATTTTGAACCGGGTTGTAGTTCAAGCGACTTCTTTGACATCTTTTCGGCTTTGTCAAGTTTATTTTTGCGCAGCGAAAGGTAATAGGCAAAATTATTTAGCGTAGTGGCATCGTCAGGCAATATCCTGAGAGCCTTTTCATAGCAGCTATCGCTGTAATCATATTTTTTTGCCGCGTGGTAAGCTTCACCTAATGAGGCATAGATCTGGGCATTTAAAGTGGCATTTTCCGGTTCCAGATCGGCGGCCTTGTTTAATGGCTTGATGGCCTTTTCACTTTCCTTCTTTTGCAAAAAAGTATAACCCATAAAAAAATAAGGCAGGGGATTGTTAGGAAACAGTTCAATACTTTGCTCAGCATAGAGCAAGGTACTGTCGTGTAACTGCTGATCCATGTACAAAGAAATCACCTGACCCCAGACGTCATACTTTGATTTGTCGAGCAGCAGATATTTTTTGTATTGCACCAGCGCTTCGTCAAAATGTTTACTGAAGTACAGTATATCAGCATATAGCGATATCGCATCTTTGTTATCCGGCGATTCTTCCGCTACCACTTTCGCCATTTCGATCACTTGTCCTTTTTCTTCTGTGGAATCACCGGCCAGTTTTTGCAGCGACGGTGCGATCAGGGATATTTTTGTATCCACATCCAGGTTTTTATTCCGCATCACCTTTTGCATAAATACATAATACTGGTCTGCATTTTTATTTTCCAGATAATATTGTGCAAGGGCAACCTGGGCGAGCGGCTGATCAGGATACCGGCTTTCGAGTTCTTCATACACTGCTTTCGCCTTTTCGGCTTGTTTACCGGTTTCGTACACATCTACCATCATAATAGTGTACTGTACAGCAGACGGATCGGCATCACGGAGCCTTTTTAGTTCGGTAATGGCCAGCTCAGTCTTGCCCAAACGCTGATACAATGCCTTTTTCTGCAAGATGACATCTTCGTTGAATCCGATTTTTTTTTCAAGGTCTGTTAATGTTTCTAGTGCCTTTTCAAAATTGCCGGATTTAATATACAGCATGGCTTTCTTATAGATATACTCGTCATTTGCGGGGTTGTTACTGATCAGTGTATTGTACTGCGACTCAGCCTGCCGGGTGTTATTATTATAAACCAGCAACTGCGTGTACAGCTCCTGAAAATACTTATTTTTCGAATCGAGCTGAGTTGCCTTTTCTGCATATTTCAATGCAGTGGCAATTTCCTGTTTTTGAAAATGCAGTCGGGCAGTATTATAATAAGCCGTAGCATTGTGTGTATACGTTTGCAAATAATCTGTATATAATTTTAGTGCTCCTTTGGTGTCGCCGCATAGCCTGGCTTTTTCTGCATCCAGAAATAAACTCATTTCCTTTTGCTCACCTGCCTTACCGCTTAAGGCCCCCGGTTTGGTAGCCGTGGCCGGTGCAATGGGTTTACTGATGCTTCTGCAACCGGCACTCAGTAATAAATAAGAAAATATGTACAGTGTATATTTAAACATTAAAATTTAAATGAGTAGTCTCCCAGGCTCAGTTCTTCTGATTTGGACTGGCAATTTACATGATTTCCGAGTAAGGACTTTTGAATTACAGAATTCTTAACAGTCGAAAATGCCCCCACGATACTGTTCATTACAATTGAATTTTCAACCACTGCGTTATGCTCGATAGCGCTGTGCGGTCCTACAACGGCATTGCGGATCACTACGTTTTCGCCTATATAACAAGGCGGAATGATGGTACTATTTTCAATCACTGCCGAATCACTTTGCAGATTTTCAGTAGCTGTTTTGATTTCCAGCATCCGTTGAAGAGTGTACAAAGTAGCGTCTTTGTTGCCGCAGTCGAGCCATTCTTCTACCTGATCGCTGTAAAATTTCAAGCCTTTGGTTTTCATATTTTCCATGGCATCCGTGATCTGAAATTCACCTTTTATCTTAATGTCGTTGTCAATCAAAAACTGCAATTCGTTCTTTAAATTTTCGCCATCTTTAAAGTAATATACGCCGATGATCGCAAGGTCAGAAACAAATTCCTGCGGCTTTTCTATAAACTCTGTAATAACACCTTCTTCATTCATTTTCACAACTCCGAATGCAGATGGATCGTCTACCTTTTGGGTCCAGATGATGGCGTCTTTACTGATATCAATTGAAAAAGCCGCTTTGAAAAGTGTATCGGCAAAGGCAATAAAAACATTCCCTGACAGACATTCTTCAGCACATAAAATAGCATGCGCCGTTCCCAGCGGGGTGTCCTGATAAAAGATGCGGCCTTTGGCACCAAATTTTTCGGCAACGGCCAGCAAATTTTGCTCAGCTTCATCACCAAAAGTCCGGCTGATGATAAATGCTATTTCATCTACTTTTTGATCGGTCGTGTTTACAATATCTTCTACAATGCGGTGTACCATGGGCTTACCGGCTATCGGTATCAGCGGTTTGGGAGTGGTAACGGTATGAGGTCTCATGCGTTTGCCCATGCCGGCCATTGGAATTATAATATTCATTTGTTTATGCGTCGTTTTTTTAGTTAAAAGTTGAAGGTTTAAAATTTTGAAACTTTGAAATATTCAATTACGTCAGCCGGTACTTCCGAAGCCTCCTTCACCCCGGCCCGATTCAGGAAGCAAATCTGTTTCTTTCCAGCCGGCCTTTTCATACCTTGCGATCACCATTTGGGCGATGCGCTCGCCGTTGCTGATGGACTGCGTTTCAGCCGACAAATTGATCAGTATCACTTTGATCTCGCCGCGGTAATCGCTGTCGATGGTACCCGGTGTGTTAAGACAAGTGAGTCCTTTTTTAATCGCCAATCCGCTGCGGGGGCGTATCTGAGCTTCAGTCCCTTCGGGCAAAGCAATGAATAAACCGGTAGGAATTAATTTGCGTTCAAAAGGCTGTAAGACCTCGTCATCGGATAAAAACGCACAGATATCCATACCTGCCGATCCGGTGGTTTGATAGGCAGGCAAAGGATGAGGACTCTTATTGACGATCTGAATTTCCAAAGTAAGTGTGCGAAATTAAGTCTAAATAGTGATATTCTGAAATAGGAGCTCAGTCACTGCGAGAACCCTTGTTTTTTCATGGATTTATGGCAAATTACCAGGGAACGTATCCCGACTTTCAGCACGACTATGTTACTTAAAAAATTCGGCTTGTTTTATAGAATCATCTTACCCTTAAACACAAACTCAGCCTTACCGCAAAGCTGCACACTATGCACGGTATGGCTGTTTTCCAGTGTAAAAAAAACTTCCAGTTCGCCACCGAGGGTTTTTACTTTTACCTGCTGCGGACCGGTTTCTTTAACCCTGGCAGCAATGGCCGCTGCTGTCACCCCTGTACCACATGATAAGGTTTCATCTTCGACACCCCGTTCGTAGGTGCGAACAAAAATAGAATGATCAGGCAGTACTTCCACAAAATTCACATTGATCCCTTCATCTTTGTACCGCGGACTGTAGCGGATCAGCCGGCCCTCTTTTTTCATATCCATCTCCTGCACATAATCCGTAAAATGTACATAATGCGGCGATCCGGTATTCAGTTCATTATAGGTTTCATGTACCTGTACCTTATTCACGTCAGTCATATGCAACTTTACAATTCCGTGCTCATCGATTACGGCCTCGTGGGCCCCGTCAATAGCCATAAATTTTGCATCTGCCGTGATAATGCCAAGACTCTTTGCGAATGCTGTAATACACCTGCCACCGTTGCCGCACATACTGCTTTCGTTGCCGTCACTGTTATAATACTTCATTTCAAAATGAAAATCGAAGCCGTCGCTGTTATTCAGTAACATCAGTCCATCAGCACCGATGCCAAAATGCCGGTCGCACAGTAATTTGACTTGAGCATTGCTGAGGTCATCATATTCATTCTGACGATTATCAAGCAGAATAAAATCGTTGCCGGTGCCCTGATATTTGTAGAAATGAATGTTCATGGTAGATGGTTGATTTAAGTAAATTAAAAAAATGAATTGGCAGGTACGGATTAAAAATTAGCTTCGATGATTTCGAGACTGTGACTGATCATATGCTCGACACTCTTTTTTGCATCTTTGGTAAAGGTCTTGCTGATACGGTTAGCCACGATGGTATTGACGGCGAGGCAGCGATGTCCGAAGATTTTCCCCAGTCCAAAAATAGCAGAAGTCTCCATTTCAAAATTCGTAATGCGATGCGTTTCAAACCGAAATTCAGACAGTTTATTGACTAGTTCAGGAAACTGCAAACCAGCGCGTACCACCCTGCCCTGCGGTGCATAAAAACCCGGACAGGTGACGGTGATACCCCGGTGATATTCACGGTCAAAATACGACAATAATTCTGCTGAACCTTGTGCTGCATAAGGAACTATTTTTTGACCTTCAAGCCCGGCATGCTGTATAAATGCGTTACACAGTTCTTTTTCGTGAGATGTATTTTCGAGTTGATAATAATGCAATACATTATCGAGACCGATGCCATGACTAGATGCTACCAGACTATCTACGGGAATGTCAGCCTGTAAACTGCCTGAAGTACCCATGCGGATAATATTTAAGGTAGTATGTTCTTGTCTGATCATTCTGCTTTCGAAATCGATATTCACCACGGCGTCCAGTTCATTCATCACAATATCGATGTTATCAGGGCCAATTCCGCTTGAAAGAACGGTCAGCCGCTTTTTGCCCACATAACCGGTATGCGTTACAAATTCGCGATGTTGCGTTCTGAATTCAACGCTATCGAAGTGCTTTGAAACTTCTGCTACCCTGTCCGGATCGCCCACGGTGATAACGGTTTCGGCCAGATGTTCCTTCGCCAGATTGATATGATAAACGCGGCCTTGCTCTGTGAGAATTAATTCTGATTCACCAATCATCTTGTATAATTTTTTGACTGCAAAAGTAAACAAATAAGCGCTGGCAGTAATGGCCAATTTGAAAATTGAAAAGCCGGAAGCTGTGGGCGCAAATAGTAAATGAACGGGCAAGTCCAATTGCGACCGCAGCATAAATGCATCCCACCGTCTAAGAAAACGTTTGTCATCTGCAGTGGTAGAGTCTTTCGCCACAATGTTGTATTATTGGGTTAAATTTTTGTGCAGATGAGAATATGCCCTCATTTTTCTGCCAGTTTGGCCCCACTATTGTCAGCGAGCATTTTGTTGATATTGACCGTCGCATTTTTAGGGCCAGCCAGCGCCCAGATTGTGAATATTGAAAAAGAGCGTATCAAAAAACACGACAGCAGCGGCATAGCCGGCAAGATCAGTGCGACCCTGAATATTGCGCAAAACAAGACCCTGCTGATCAATGCCGACCTAAACCCCCACCTTCAATATAAAGGTAAAAAGCATTTAATACTGGCGCTGGCGCAGACGGAGTATGCCGCTCTGGACGCAAAAACCATTAACAGCGGAGGTTATGTGCACTTACGTCATAATTATACTGTTTACAAAAATATCAAAAGCGACGTTTTTACGCAGTTGCAATACAATAAAGTCTGGAATATGCCCTTTCGCTTTTTGCTAGGTGGCGGACCACGTATTAAAGTGCTGGACTATCTGAAAAACCGCTTATACTTTGGGCCTTTATACATGTATGAAGTACAGGAAGTGAAAGCAGATAATCACATACAGCATAATCACCGCATGTCGGCATATCTGAGCTGGAATATGGAACTCAACGCCATAGTATTTTTTTCAGGCACCGTGTATTATCAGCCCCTGCTGAAAAATTTTGAAAATTACAGGCTGACCGGCATGGGGGAACTCAATATAGCGGTCTCCCGACATTTCACCTTTGACAATCGTTTTGGGATCATCTTTGATCAGACAGGCACCACCGATGTGCCTGCTCGCACCTACCGCTATACAGCAGGACTGGGTTATAAATTCTAATAAAATGGATTTAAACTTGCATTTGGTAATTATCAAATTAATAGTACATTTGCAGCCTTAAGGTCTTGTAGCCGAGTGGCTAGGCAAAGCTCTGCAAAAGCTTCTACACCGGTTCGAATCCGGTCGAGACCTCACCAAAATCCCGGCACTCCCGGGATTTTTCTTTTTTTGTTAGTCCAGTTTATAAACATCGTCGGTAAACTGGTTGGTGCACCAGGTTTCACCATTGGCTTTGCTGATACAGATGCGGAGACAATCCTTATCGGTGTAAGGCGTCACTTGAAAATCAATTTGAACGTTTAGCTGATTCACCGAATTTGTACCTACCGCAGCTTCAGCCTCATCGAGGATGGCGTCTATGATTAATTTTCCGAATGCTGCATAGGTATGCGAAGTAGTTCTGTGTTGTTGTATGTAAGCTTTTGTCAGTGATGCCATAAAATATTTTTTTGCTAAAGTAATACTGATTGTACAAACTACTCCATCCAAAAGCGTTTAAAATTTCATTGGAAAATATATCTTTTCATTGGTATAACTGATCGATAAACACTTTTAGCACCCAGTTGTTTAAAATAACAGCATATTTCACACGCTATATGGGTATCATTTCAAAAAGCAATTATTAAAAGCAACTAAGTACAACTTCCCAAAAGTCAATTTGATCTTTAACATCTAAATGGCGAGGGTCATGAAACCGGACTGCTCTCCTTTCATCTATTTTTGTAATAAGTTATCCCGAAACGCTGAAAAAATGACAATTCCATGATATAAATCAGCGGCCTTTCAGATGATTTTTCAAACTAAATTTTAGACATTTGCATACCACACATGATCAAGTACTGCAAATTTTATTTATTCGTTGTATTAAGCCTGATTTTTGCTTCCTGCGAAAAAAAGGAAACAGCCATTACCCTACCAGCAAAAGGCGACGGTGAAGTGCTGCAGGTGGATATGGGATCGAACTACGACTTTCAGTACTTCATCAGTTTGCAGAATAATCAAATCGTGCATATCAGTCCGACCAAAAACTGGGATCTGGCTTTTAGCTGCGACCCTAACAGTCACGCCGTTTTTCTGAATGGCGCCAAACTGATGTCGGCCATTAATACCCGCAAAACCAATTTTGCTGATGTAGGCACTGCAGATACCAATGACAAGGTACAGAATTGGAAATATGACAACGCAAGTGGGCTGATAGACTCGACCGTACTCGGTGACTGGAAAGGAAAGAATGATATCTACCTGATTAAACTCAGCAATACTTCCAACAAGGTAAGAAAAATCCGCTTTTTGTCGGAAGACATTTTTGAATATAAAATTGAAGTGAGCGACTTCCCTTCTGCAGTACCCACCACCATTACCATTCCCAAGAGGGCCGACCGCAATTATACCTACTTTTCCTTTGATTATCTTGCAGAGGTTGAAAATGTAGAACCTGCAAAATCGGGCTGGGACCTTCAGGTAACGCTGTACAATTATACTTTTTACGATCAGAATCCAATCCTGCCTTATATCGTAAACGGCATTCTGCTAAACCCTTCCGGCACTGCTGCTTACAAAGACTCCCTATCTGAGTACACGGCGATCAATGCAGACTTTGCATTGGCAGCACCCCTTAGTACCCGCAAAGATGTGATAGGCTACGACTGGAAAAAATATGATATTGATAAAAATTTGTATTCGGTAGAAAGTAAATATAATTATATCGTAAAAACGAAAGAAGGCAGCTATTTTAAACTGCGTTTCCTCGATTTTTACAGCAGTACCGGCGTTAAAGGCAGTCCCAAATTTGAATTTCAGCAACTGAAGTAATTCTGCTCTGCGCATATCATCTTCATAACTTTTGGCAAAAAAAATAAACTACAATCCGTTAGCTTTGTACCCTTATGCAAAGAATTTATTTCGACAATGCGGCCACCACAGCCCTTGATACAGAAGTGCTGCAGGCCATGATGCCCTACCTGACCGATCATTTTGGCAATGCCTCCTCTACCCATAGTTATGGCCGTGAAGCACGCATGGCCATCGAAAAAGCACGCAAATCTGCTGCGCAAATATTCAATACCAAACCCGGAGAGATCTTCTTTACCAGTTGCGGCACCGAAAGCAGCAATACAGCCATCCAAAGTGCCGTGCGCGATTTGGGCTGCCGGCATATTATCAGTTCAGCTATCGAGCATCATGCCACGCTGCATACGGTGCAGTTTTTAGCTTCGCAAAATGCCTGCAGACTGAGTTATGTAAAACTGACGCACAACGGGCATATCGATCTGGTAGATCTGGAACGTTTGCTGTCGGTGTCTGACGAAAAATGTCTGGTAACGCTGATGCATGCCAATAATGAGATCGGCAACCTGACTGATATTGAATCGGTGGGTTTGCTTTGTAAAAAGTATCAGGCTATTTTTCATACCGATGCGGTGCAGACGGTTGGACACTTTCCGATAGACCTGCAAAAGATCAACGCCCATTTTCTGAGTGCCTCTGCGCATAAATTTCATGGCCCCAAAGGTTCAGGCTTATTATACATTAACCAGCATACCACGGCAAAGCCCCATATCATCGGAGGTGCGCAGGAAAGAAATATGCGGGCCGGCACTGAAAACGTGGCCAATATCGTGGGTTTTGGCAGGGCCCTTGAACAGGCAACGCTGCATATGACTGAACATACTACTTATATACAAACGCTGAAAACGGAGATGCTGCGCCTGCTGGCTGAGCAACTTCCTGATGTAGGTTTTCATGGCGACACCTCAGAAAACAGTTTATATACGGTGTTAAATGCGTCCTTTCCGATAAACGATCAGACTGAAATGCTGAGTATCAACCTTGATGTGGCAGGCATCTGCATATCGGGAGGCAGTGCCTGCAGCAGCGGCGCTGAGGGCGGAAGTCATGTGATCAGGGCAGTTTATCCGCATGAAAACCGCGTTCCGATCCGATTTTCGTTCAGCAAACACAACACCTTAGACGAGGTTGAGCAGGTGGTGCGTAAAATATCTTCAATTTTATAAATTTCTATTTGTTAATTTTCAAAACCTGCTTATATTTGCACCCCGTAATTGCCTGATGGTGTAATGGTAGCACAGCAGTTTTTGGTACTGTTAGTCTTGGTTCGAATCCAGGTCGGGTAACAAAAAATCAGAGTGAGAATGAGAGCGCAGCTCGAAGCCGAATTCCCACTCTGATTTTTTACTTCATTCTGTTTCTCGCTCTTCATTCACAATCTGTTTCTCGCACACTGTTTCGCACACAAATACCTACTCAATGTTCGAATTCCAAAACCTTGAGGTTTACAAAAAAGCCAAATCATTCCGTAAAAATTGCAGGTCATTAATCAAAGCAAATAGGTTAGACCATTATATAAATGACCAATTAGGAAGAGCATCTTTCAGTATTGTACTGAATACTGCAGAAGGCTCTGCAAAATTTTCAAAACCTGACAGGAAAAATTATTTTACCACAGCCAGGGGTTCAGTTTTTGAATGTGTTGCAATTTTAGATATTTTGCATGATGAATCTATTATTTCTGAGGAAGAATTTAAAGACCATCTTCTAAAGGCTGATGAACTGTCGCGAATCTTATTTGTTATGATAAAGAATATATCAAAATAATAAATTGTCGATTTTTGTCAAACTAACAATCTTTCCTTTTCACGACATTAAAAGATAAACAATTTCAAATCTTCCATAAACTGTTTCGAGATTTGTACCGTAAGGGTAACAAAAAATCAGAGTGAGAATGAGAGTGGAGAGCGAAGCTCGAAACCGAATTCTTACTCTGATTATTTATACTTCTTTCTCGTTCGAAGGTATAGCATAGCCTTTGAAAAGAGGGCTTATTAATTGTATGCTTCTTACAAATAATCTACTCCTGTTATGAATTGACTTTCCACTATAATTTCTTCAATATTAGTCAAGGTCATTTTGGTAACTTCACATATCTTTATCAAAGAACTATTAGTAACATTGTCATACTGAACTTCTGCAATATAATAGCCATCACAATAGCCAAAATACTTACAATTGACACAATTATAAGCGATTCGCTTTTTCGCCTCACGCAAAGATTTTGAATAGTTCTGTGATCCAAACATGGGTTGGTCAAAGGTGTCATGTATTAAATTGCCATAGATATATTCACTACTTCCATAAGGGTCGCCATATCCCTGATAATCTCCATTTGTATTTACCAGAATTACAGGGCACCATTCTTCCTTGTCATAAAATTCTACAGGGTCTTTCTTCTCCATAGATTCAATAATTGAAAAGAAATCCGTTATCGGAGAAATGCCGATCTTTTTTTCACATGCATTATAGAGCTGTGCAAACTTTCTAAGAGATTGAATTATTTCAGAATTACTTACGGCAATTTCATCAAGTTGTGTATCAAATGCTGCAGGAAATAAAGGGAGTACACTAAAGCTCGTTTTTGTACTGTAAAAGAAATCGAAAACTTCTTTTTCTCTACCCAATGTATTCTTATTTAGAACTACAATACAACCAAAGTGTATTCCATGTTCATGAAGGATATCCATGTTTTTTAAAACCTTGCTCTGAGATTCTTTTCCACTTTTATATACCCGAACACTATCTACTAAGTCTATTGAAACACCTATACGTAAATCCAAGTCCTTTATAAGCTGAATTCTCGCTTCATCTAATACGGTGAGATTGGTCTGCATCGTATTGGTACAGGTAACATGAGTACAAAATATCTTTTTCTGGATTTCAAACATTTCGTAATAAAAATCTGGATGTACCAATAACGGTTCTCCACCATGCCATATAAAGTTTATGCAAACATTGAAATCACATTTTTGATAATAGTTGTAAATATTTCGGGCAATCGCAGCAAAATCTTGCGTTGACATCTTATGCTTGTTTCCCAGATCTGGGAACTCATAGCAATAGGTACATCTCAGATTGCAGTACTTTGACACTTTTATTACAATATCTACTTTTCTTGATTCCACGTTATGACTATATTTTTGGTTTAATGCTTTCAATTGCTTTAATGAAGCTATCTACTTCTTTTGTATCAGGTGAGGAAATGAAATAATTGGTTATTCTATATGGATACGGATTAGTAGATTCAGGCCAACTTCTGAAAAAATACCTCAAAAAGTATTGAGTAAATCTTTGTTTCAACTGTTTTGCATTTTTGAAATCATGCGTTTCAGAAACTAATTTAAGGAGTTTCTCCAGCGAGCTTATTGTTTCTTCAACATTCTCAGGGTTTTCTGGATTTTTCAAAGTCTCATTGGCCTCCTTGTGTAAGTCAAGGGAAATACTTGCTAGTTCTGTCAAGTATTTAATTTGCTTTTTATTCATGTTATTTGTTTTTATTGTTGCTTACTCTATTCAGTTTTCAGCTTACCTGTCATACTCTTTTTAGGATTTTCTGATATACTCCTTTGTACTTGAATGCAAATCTCATATCTTTTAGATTGTTCCAAAAGAGTTAAAGCACCCATTTAATAGGGGTGTTTTAACTGTAAGTTGATTAGTTACAATACTTTACTTAATTCTCAGAAGCCTTGAGATAGGATGATAGGGTAGCAACCGCGGCGGACCAACACCTGATGCGCCCACCGGTTGGAATTACACCTCCAAATATGCCGCAATTAAGTTGCTGAAAGAAACAGCATAATCATATGAAGCAAATTTGTATCGTAGATCGTTCGCGATCTATGCCAGGTAGGACTGAGTATTTTTTATAGATAAAGCCTATAAAGAACAGAAACATAACGGAGGCCATCTCTAAGAGTAGTTAATCTAATTCTTTTCATAGCATGCGCTGCCGAAAAAAGAAACGTCTCAACAGGACCGTAGAAATTTGCCAGACTCCCCTGAAGTAAAAATTTACAAAATAGAGACGCAACAGATGCCATTCTCAACCTCAAAAAATACACGATCATCCCAAAATGCCTCGCACAGGCAATAATTTACGGACCTGATCCGTTACTGTTTTAAACACCTTTATCATGGCTGAAATCATTGCAAAAACAAATAATAAGTGCGGCCGACAAGGCCCCAAACCATCCCCCCGCATCGACCTCACACCGATGGTTGATCTGGGATTTTTACTCATTACTTTCTTTATCTTTACCACCTCACTCAGCGAACCCCGTAACATGGAAATTCAAATGCCGGCAGAAGGCGGACCGCCCACCGAGTTAGCCCATCATACCGCCATGACTATCTTTCTGAGTAATCATCATCACCTGCTGTACTACTCCGGAATGGATGCCATGAATAATCAGTTTGACAAACTGACCGAAACCGGTTTTAACAATGACGGTATCCGGAACGCCCTGCTGAATCATGTGTCAAACGTAAAGAAAGCCATCGCATCAGGTCTCAAAGGAAGCAGCGTCAACGACCTGCCTTTTGTGATCATCAAAGCCGGCCCCAAAAGTGATTACGGCGATCTGGTAAATCTGCTGGACGAACTGATGATTACCAATACAGGCAATTATGCCCTGATGGATCTGACAACGGATGAAGCAAAAGAAATTGAAAGCCGAGCACACTAAGCATCCCTTTTTGCCGTACATTTAGCCTCTTAAAAGTACACGGCCACTTGCAATCGTTTGCCCACCCTCATTTCCGCAGTCCCCTCTATTATACAGTCCTGCTGTTGCTGTCGCTCCTTCTTTTCGCCTGCAATTCTGCCAAAAGCAAACGGGAAGCGATTTCATTTTACTACTGGAAAAGCACCTACCGCCTAACAGCTTTTGAAGTGGGATACTTGAAGAAACAAGGGGTCAGCAAGATCTATCTGCATTGCTTTGATGTGATCAACAATCAAGGTGCGCCCTTGCCGGAAGCGGTGCTACTATGGGCCGACAGTTTGCAGCCCGGTATTGAATATATCCCTACTGTCTTTATCGAAAACAGTTTATTTGCAGATATTGATTCTGCTGCGATCCGCACAATGTCCGATCGTGTACAGGGTTTATGCTCACAGATCCTTGCACATAAGCACCTCAAATTATCCGAAATACAGATCGATTGCGACTGGACAAAAACTACCCGGGATGCGTACTTTTATTTTCTGACTTCGCTTAAGCAAAAAAAACTGACCGTCAGCAACACACTGCGTCTGTATCAATATAAATACCGGCAGCAAGCAGGCATTGCCCCGGTTGACTTTGCCACTTTAATGTGTTACAATATGGGCAATATGCAAAACGAACAGGCGGAAAATTCAATTCTGAATTTGCAGGATCTGCGCGCTTATCTCAGCGCTCAACCAACCTACCCCAAAGCATTGAATATGGCCCTGCCCATTTTTAAATGGACACTGCTTTATCATAAACATCAGTTCAAAGGTATTTTATACCAAAATCCGGATCTTAATCATGGAAACTGGAAACAAATATCCGGCACGCAGTATCTTTGCACCCAAGCTTATACCGACTCTCTGTGCCAGCTTGAGTTTAACAAGGAAGATGTGATCCGTGTGGAAGAAATATCTAAACAACATCTGGCAGAGGCTCAATCACTCATTCATCACTATGTCAATAATTCAAAAAATGAAATTATCTACTTCGATCTCGACAGCAGTAAAATACATCACGCTCTTTACTAGTCTCTGTATTTTTTCAACCTTGAAAAGCAAGGCCTGTGGACCCGATTTTGCCGGCTGGCAATATACCATGCTGCTCGAATATTACACTTTCAATCATCCCTATTTTAATTATCAGTTTGACCCCTCAAACCGATTTTATGCCCGCAGTTGGAGCGATGGCGAAGAAGCCGATAAAAATTATACGGATGACACAAAATACAATCTGCAAACCTGGCGCAGCTATCTTCAATTGCCGGCCACGGTACATGACAGCGATCTGAAAACTTTCATTTACAAAAACTCCATAGCCGAAGTTAAAAAATTATCCCTGCAGCAAAACAGTTCCGATGAAATTGTAAAAAGCATCAACAATCAAAAAAATAGCGGGGACGTGTGGCAGTATTTATTACTGATGAATGAGTACAATCAGTTTGTAGCCCCACCTCAGGATGTATGGGACTATGCCTCTTACACTAACCTGTTGTCGATGGATACGGTAAATCCCTTTGTAATAAAATGCGAAAACCTGATCAGTAAAAGTGATGATCCGTTTTTGCAATGGCGTTCGCTGTACCTGATCTTGCGGGCTACGCACTTTCACAAATACCATAGCATGGCCATCACCAAATTTGAAAAATACAATGCGCTGATCAGTCATGATAACTCGCTGGCGCAATACTGGTGCGAAGGTGTGTACGCGGGTGCATTGCTGCGCAACAAACAGGAAGATAAAGCCATTTACTATACGGCGCGCACTTTTGCCAATTGTCCTGATCAGCAGTTGCAGGCTATGAACACGTATTTGTTTAGTAAGCGTCAGTGGAAAACAGCATTGCCTTATTGTAAAGATGCCAAAGACAGCATTTATGTAGCCTTGCTGGAAGGTGCCAACCATACGCTTCCTGACATGGAATTTATTCAACTGATTTACAAAACGAATCCAAACAGCGAAGTGCTGAAACTGCTATGGCTGCGAGAAGCGAAAAAGATCGAAGAATTTGTATTGCAAAATTATACGGAAGATGATAAAAATATTTTTTACCTCAACTATGACACTCCGGTGGATATGGATAGCCTGTACACAAGCACAAAAACAATCGCTCAGTTTTTAGATCTATCCGAAAAAATACTTAACAATCCTGCCAACATACCGGTAAAGATCACCGTTGCAAATGCGGCTGCCTATTATTATTACAAAAAAGGTGAATTGAGCAAAGCATCTGCCTGTCTGGCAAAAATTGCGGCTCTGCAAAAAGATGAGATGGAGAAATTGCAATATCAGTTGCTCAGCGGTCTGGTGAATTTAAAAAAATCAAACACCTTCGATACCGATCTTTTTACTTCTCTCATCACAAGTTTCAAAAAACTATCCTATGGCAATACTAACCATCATGTGGGCTACTATCTGATGTATAATGAACTGGCGCCGTATTTTTTATCGCAGAAAGATACCAGCACAGCGTTCTGGATGTACACCTGCGCTAATTCATTTGATGCTGAAGCGTTCAGTCTGTACGGACAAGATTATTCGCCCGAAAGCTTCAATTATCCGAATCATGCTACCTGGCTGCTCAATCAATACTACAGCACCGATCAGGTGATGCAATTAAAAAAGCAATATCAAAACCGCAAAGGCAAATCAGCCTTTGAAACCTGGCTGATCAGTAATACGAAACTGCTCGACGGACAGAAATTATTCAACTTAGTGATAGCGCGAAAATATATGTTGGCAGAGCAATGGGACCTGGCGATCAAAATGCTTGATGAAATGCCGCCGGTGTTTAACGAACAAAAAGGCAGTAACCCGGCAAACTTCTATGTAAACGATTATATGGACAATGACCTGACCAAAGAAAAAAATACTTACAGCGTAAAACAGATCCTTGAGCTGGCGCAAAAATTAAAAATCAATGCTGACAGCAATGTGGCATCATCAGGCAAAGACAAATTATTATATGCTACCGTACTCTACAATCTAAGTTTTTATGGCAAAAATCATTATATCGAAGATAATCACTGGTATCATTCCAATTCAAAAACGGCCTACTATAGCTCCGATTCTATCGATACCCACGTCTTTCTGAATGACGAGGATGTGTATGCCTTTCCTTTACATAAAAGTTATCAGGACTATTTTCATTTAACCACAGCGGAAAAGTACCTGAAAGAGGCTTTGCCTTTATTAAACGCTGACGAAGAAAAAGCGCAATGTACTTTTTTACTGGCCAAATGCTGGCAAAAGCGATGCCCTGCAAAAATGGTGTACAACACAGAATATAAATACATGGAAGACCTTTCTGACTATGTGGGTCACAGCAAAAACAATCCATACTTTAAAGCATTGGCAACCCAATTTAAAAATACAAAGTTGCAGCAACAAGTTTTTAATAGCTGTAGTTATTACAGAATGTATTTGGGCAAAAAATAAGCAGGGTTACAGTATTACATACTCACAAATTTAAAATTCCTTTCAAGGCTGTCATCCTGCATACTGTTTCGTTTGCTTTTATTTTGAATATGATTTAAACTACTGAGCGGCATTACAGGTACCGTATTTTCATCTTGCGGCACTGTAGCGTAAGTACTCGTTAATGCCTCTGCGTTTGATTCCGAAGATCCATCGGTGGATTCCGGCATTGTACGTTTTACCGCCTTGTCCGTCTGCTGCAAATTTTGCCTCACTACAAAAATGGTATCATGCATTTCTGCTATGACCGGTAGTTGCTTCTCAACAATGACCGTGTCGTATTTTACGATCACCGAATGCTGCGACGAAATTACTTCAGGCTCTTTCTTTAATACAAACCACAAGGTACTCAAACATAACAGCACGGCAGCAGCCTTCCAGATCAATGCAGGATTGAATCGGATACTGGATTCATTTTCAGGATAGTGCTCTTCATACATTTGCATCAAGGCAGCCTTGCCTGCAGGGCCCTGTTTGCCGGCACTCAGCAATTGTTGAAGTTGCCTGTTGGATGCATGCAATTCATCATACTCTTCTGCCGTAAGATATTTGAGCACAGACTGTTTCATATCTGCTGGCAACTCAGCAAAAGAACGGGTGCTCATTGCGTCAAAAATCTCCGCCGGAATCTGTTCAGGATTACTTTTCATAATGATAATAATTTAAAATGTGTGCATACTTTTTCAGTAAATAATAAATACCTGATTTGACAGAACCCTCAGGTAT
>JADYYU010000430.1 GCA_020853515.1 Chitinophagaceae bacterium
ATCGGGTACTTGTACGTATAACTGGGAAACCATCCCGGTCGGCGCTACCGGTACCGGAACCTTTACGGGAAATACACTTACGATCACCGGTATACCTGCGTATGCTGTTATCCGCTTAAAAATAGAACCTACGAATTTCAACAGAGTAAATATTAATAACGGTATTGATAAAGAAAGATTATTGAATGTAGAACAATGGGGGGCTGTACCATGGAGCAATATGCAGACGGCTTTTTCTGGATGCAATAATATGAATTGTACAGCATCTGATATTCCAGACCTTTCTGGTGTTACTGATATGAGTTACATGTTTGATAGTTGTGCGGCATTAACCGGGCCTGCAAATATTAATAACTGGAATACCGGTAGTGTGACGAATATGCAGAATTTGTTTAATCGTTGTACTCTATTTAATCAGCCGGTCGGAAACTGGAATACGGCTAATGTGACAAATATGTCTGCACTATTTAAGAATTGCTCTTCATTTGATCAACCTATTGCAAACTGGAATATTTTGAATGTAACAAGTTTGTCCGATTTGCTGAATGGTGCCGCTTTATTTAACCAGCCCGTTGATAACTGGAATATCGCCAATGTCACAAATATGGACAGGGCTTTTAGCGGCGCTGCTTTATTTAACCAGCCTCTTAGCAACTGGAATACAGCCAATGTCACAACCATGAATGGCATGTTTAGCGGTGCAGCAAATTTTAATCAGCCAGTTGGAAACTGGAGTACAGCTAATGTAACTAATATGCATTCCATGTTTCAGAATGACGCAGCTTTTAATCAAACTATCGGGAATTGGAATACAAGTAATGTAGTAAATATTGCGTCTATGTTTAACGGAGCCCTTGCTTTTAATCAGCCGGTCGGAAACTGGAATACAGGAAATGTTATCACAATGGATTCTGTATTTGCTGATGCTACCGTATTTAGTCAGACTCTTGATTGGAATACAAATAATGTAACAAGCATGAATAGTATGTTTGACGGAGCTACTGCGTTTAACCAGCCCATCGGAAACTGGAATACAGCGAATGTGACAGATATGGCTTATATGTTTAACGGAACTACCGCGTTTAACCAGCCAATCGGGAACTGGAATACAGGTAATGTTTTCGATATGACCTGCATGTTTTGTCTGGCCACCGCTTTCAATCAACCGATCGGAAACTGGAATACGGGTAATGTGATACACATGGAAGGAATGTTTAATGGCGCCACTTCCTTTAATCAGCCTATCGGGAACTGGAATACAGGTAATGTGATACATATGGGTAGCATGTTTTCTTTTGGCACAATTTTTAATCAGCCTATTGGAAACTGGAATACAGCGAATGTTGAATATATGAGCAGTATGTTTATGTATTCTACTGCCTTTAATCAACCTATCGGAAACTGGAATACAGGTAATGTGAAAACAATGACTAATATGTTTGCTTACAGTCCCGTTTTTAATCAACCCATTGGAAATTGGAATACCTCAAAAGTTATAACTATGCATGGTATGTTTCGCAACGCCTCTGCTTTCAATCAGACAGTTGGTTCCTGGCAGGTAGATACATGTGCTCATATGATGTTTATTTTTCAGGGTGCCACTTCTTTCAATCAATCCATTGGCAATTGGCAACTGAATCCAAACGTTAATTTGACAAGTATGTTAGACAATTCAGGTATAGACTGTAATCATTATTCGTCTACATTAAGTGGCTGGGCAAATAATCTGAATTGCCCTACCAATAGAAATTTAGGAGCTATGAATCTCGAGTATATTTTGTCTGCAGTAAGCGACAGAGATTACCTGATCAATACAAAAGGATGGACAATCAACTACGATGCATTAGACAGCAATTGCTGTGTAGTAAATAATTATATGTTTAATGATACTGCATGTTCTTCCTATTTCTTTAACGGTCAAACACTTACTTCAAACGGTGTATATTATGATACCATGGTGAATGCCGGTGGTTGCGACAGCCTCATCACGCTGAATCTTTATATCAATCCACCCAATATTACCGTTACCCAAGCCGGTGCCTTATTAACTGCCAATGCCACACCTGCTTCTTATCAATGGCTGAAGTGTGAACCATATTCTATCATCAATGGGGCGACCAATCAAAATTACACCGCTGTTGCCAACGGCACTTATGCAGTGATCGTTACCCAAAACGGATGTACCGATACCTCGGCTTGCCATGCAGTGACAGGCATCGGGGTGAATGAGATCGACATGGTAAACAACATAAAAACATTCCCCAACCCTGTCAGCCAATTCCTTCAAATAGAAGCTGAGCGCGTTTTGCAAAACGCTGAAATAAGGTTGCTGAATACATTGGGGCAAAGCATCGCAATCTTTTCACATATTTCGGACAAAACCTATACCATCGATCTGTCGGCATTGACACCCGGAAATTATTTTATTCAGATCAAAGATGCTAAGCATAATTTTGTACAAAAGGTGAGGAAGGAATAAATCAATTTCCCCTTTTTATTTTTTACATTTGAACTTCAATGAAGCGAGTTCACCTTTTGTCTGTCTGCATTCTTTTAATATTACATTCATGTAATAACAAAGTGTCCGACAAAAAAATATTCCGTTTCAATCAGGTGCAGAACGTAGAATCACTCGATCCCGCATTTGCCAAAAATCAGAATATCATGTGGCATGTGCATATCACCTACAATCGCCTGATCGAATACAACGAAAACATGGAGGTGCAGCCCTCTCTCGCCAAATCATGGACCATTTCTGACGACCGCCTTACCTATACTTTTCATCTCCGCAATGATGTGTTTTTTCAGGACAATGAAGTGTTTGCAAACGGCCGGGGCCGGAAAATGAAGGCGTCTGATGTAGTCTATAGTTTTAGCCGGATTATAGATGAAAAAACAGCCTCACCCGGTGCGTGGATCTTCAACGACCGCATCGATACCCTGCAGCCCTTTGTGGCCATTGACGATACTACGTTTCAGCTCAAACTGATCCGCCCCTTCAATCCCATGCTCGGTATTTTAAGTATGCAATATTGCTCGGTAGTGCCGCATGAAGCCGTAGAAAAATGGGGCAAGGATTTTCGGTCACATCCCTGCGGTACCGGCGCTTTCCGCATGCAAGACTGGGAAGAAGGCGTGGTCATTACCTACCGAAAAAATCCGCATTACTGGGAACATGACAGTGCCGGCCATCAGCTACCTTATATCGACGGTATTAAGGTGACACAGGTAGACAGCAAGGCAACTGAATTCTTATTATTCATGCAGGGTGATATCGATTTTATGAACGGCATCGATGCCTCCTTTAAAGATCAGGTACTGAGTAAAAAAGGTGTACTTAAAGATGAATATCTGCAAAAGATCCGCCTGCAAAAACATGCTTATCTTAATGTGGAGTATCTGGGATTTTTGATGGATGAAAGCAAAAACCCGCAAAAGATCTTATTAAATAAAAAAATCAGAAAAGCCATCAATTACGGTTTCGACCGGAAAAAACTGGTTACCTATCTGCGCAATAATATCGGTATCGCAGCCAATGCCGGCATCATTCCCATTAGTCTGCAAGGCTACGACAGCAATGCGGTGCAGGGCTTCAGCTATCAGCCGGAATTAGCTAAAAAATTAATTGAGGAAGTCAAACATGAAACGGGAAGCATACCCTCCATTACTTTACTGTCGAACGATAATTATGCCGACCGTTGCAATTTTATTGCTTCTCAGTTGAGCAACCTGGGTCTCGAAATCAAAATCGAAATTATGCAGCCGGCTTTACTGCGCGAACAAATGAGTAATTCAAATGCTGCTTTTTTCTGGGCCACCTGGATCGCAGATTATCCCGACGCAGATAGCTACCTGACTATGTTTTATGGCAAAAATACTGCACCGCCCAATTATACCCGTTTTAAAAGTGCGGTGTATGATCAGCTTTACGAACAAAGTCTGATCGAGGCCAATGATTCCGTGAAAATCAATTTGTTTCAGCAAATGGACCGCATCATTGTGGAAGAAGCTCCTTGTGTCCCGCTGTTTTATGATGAGGTAATGCATTTTTTAAACAAGCGTGTCAGCAACTGGAAAACCAACAGCTTAAATTTACTGGAGATCAAGGAAGTGAAGATCAATTAGATTAATTCACCAATCGCGTCCGCCCGAATATTGCTTCGGGGCACAGCCACCGGTAGAACATAAAAATCCGAAGGCGAAGCCTGTCGGATAGAATCGTTTCATTCTCAAATTTTCAAATCATCAAATTTTCAAATTGACCTGCGTTCCCTATTTGTAACCCAGTATCTTCAGCATACTCTGAAACGTTTGTTCTTTGGCATACAGCCAATCAACCAGTTTTCCGTTTTTATCGTATTCGATAACTACATGTTTGGGAGAAGGAATCATGCAATGTTTGATACCGCCATAACCGCTTAGCTGATCCTGATAGGCTCCTGTGTGAAAAAATCCGATATACAAGGGTTCGGCTTTTACCTTAGGGTCTGCATTGCCGCTGTTGCTTTTGGGTAAAAACACCGCGTTGATATGTTCTTCGGATGTATAAAAATCATGACTGTCGCAGGTAAGTCCGCCGAGATGCACCTCCTGATAATCTTCCTGCCATTTATTGACAGGCAGCATCAGAAATTTTTCACCAATGCCCCAGGTGTCCGGCAATGTGGTAATAAATGAACTATCGATCATATACCAGATCTCGCGGTCGTTCTGCATTTTTTCGTGCAGCACACTATAAATAATGGCCCCTGATTCACCCACGGTAAATGATCCGAATTCGGTGAAGATATTAGGTACCGGCACTTTATTTTTTTTGCAAACTTTTTTGATCGTGCTGACGATCTCATTGGCCAGATAATTGTAATCGTATTCGAACGCCAGCGACTGCTTGATGGGAAAGCCGCCGCCAATGTTGAGGCTGTCGAGTTCCGGTGCAATTTTTTTAAGCTGACAATACAGATTTAAAACCTTGTTCAGTTCGCTCCAGTAATAAATGTCATCCTTAATGCCTTTGTTCATAAAAAAATGAAGCATCTTCAGTTGAAACCGTTCATTCCCCTTTAGCTTATCTACATAAAACTCCAGCACATCACGGTTGCGGATACCCAGCCTCGACGTATAAAAGTCAAAGGTAGGCTCTTCTTCGGCCGCGATACGAATGCCGATCTTCACAGGATTTTTGGTACGGATCGACCTTTTGTAGTCTTCAAATTCAAGCTGATTATCCAATACAGGTATCACGTTGTTAAATCCTGAGTTGATCAACTGTGCAATATTGCGCGTATAAGCTTTGGTTTTAAATCCGTTACAGATCACAAAAGTATCTTTCGATATTTTTTTTCGCTGATACAGATTCCGGATAATCTCGATATCATAAGCAAATGAAGTTTCCAGATGCACATTCTGCTTCATGGTTTCTTCTACAATAAAACTGAAATGCGAGCTTTTGGTGCAGTAGCAATAAAAATACTCTCCGTCATACTTCTGTTTTCTGATCGCATCGTTAAACATCTTTTTGGCCTTAGCTACCTGCATCCCTATTTTGGGCAAAAATGTCAGTTTGAAAGGCGTTCCATATTTATCTATCAGCTTCTTCAGGTCAACTCCGTTAAATTGGAGGTAATTATCTTTGACAACAAAACCATCCTGCGGAAAATCGAATGTTTGATTGACAAGGTCAGTGTATGTATTGCTCATTTCTGTAGTAGAAAAAATTTTTACAAATGTAAAGATGTATTTTCTTTTTTTTACATAAACTATTTCCTTAAGGCTGCAACATGGTCATAGCCTTGTTTCCGCAGCTAAACAGCATATCAAGCATGCTCAGGTTGGGTATAAATCCATGTCTTTCCTCAAAGTTTTGCATGTATAGCGGCAAGGTCTCCTCAAGCGGCATGTCCGGTTGCAAAAGGCTTCGCAAATCAAGGGTATTTACGGCGTGCTTTTCATACTGTGTGGTAACGCCGAGGGGTTTTTCAAATTTCAGCAAACGATTCAGCAAGTTGATACTGTCGTGATTTACATCTACAAGATAAGTATATTTTTTTTCAAAAAACTGCAGCATATCCTCCTCATAATATTCAAAATAAGGTGCCCGGCGATAACTGGCGCAAAGCGTTTTCCAATGTAGCATCTGCCACTTTTCCTTGTTGCAGACTTTCACATCCTTCATCACCGTGCGCTGATTTCTACCTCTCTCGAGCGGAACACTCAGGGTGATTTTGCCATTTGGGCCCGTCACTTCACACCGGTTTCTGAAAGAGGTCCGTTCAAAATATTCAAAATGCTCGGCTACAGATGTGTGAGATCTTGCATGATAAAAATACCAGGCGATACAAGGAAAATATTCACAATCCAATAAGGTGATTTCTGCGTTGCTCATTGTAAATTTACCAAATGTATATAAAATTGGCTAAACTACATTTATTGTGATGCTGTTAAACCGTCTGTTTGTTTTTTTTGAATGCAATATATTCTTTTCTTTTCTGAGGCTCCGTTCATTTTCCGGAAGGCAATTGTATGCGCTCCCTCTGACGCGTATCCTGCTGCTGACGGGCTTATTGTACGGATGGTCCGCACGGTGCGCGGCGGCAGCAGACAAAGACAGCATTGTCAGCGTGGTCATTTCAAATAAGATGGCCGGTCATGAAGTTGTGGCAATGGAGTATGCTTTTTTTGACATGGATGATAACCGCATCTATTATCAGTTGGCCCTTTCCGGAACAAGCAATTTGAAATCGTCCTCATTTTTATATCTTGAGATCAAAAAGAAAACCAATATACAATACAAGCTGAAGCCTTTGTATGCAAAAAAAATATTGCTCGATTCGCTGCATCAGTTAGTTTACCGTGATAGTTTTCTATTACAGGACGTGCGCCTGGCCTCCGGAAATTTTGACCTGATCATTAGTCTGATGAATGATTCAAGCAAAGTATTGGATGCAAAAAAAGCGGGGTTTCAGTTACTGCGCAATGCCAACGAAAAAATCATTGACGAATATTATGAACTCGAAGCGAATGTGAAAGGAAATATTGTGGATCTTGAAAAAACTTTTGTGGCTAAATATGATCAGGAAACCCTTAAACGGAATATCAGCTCATTAAGACCCATTGCCGAAGGCATTGAAACAAAAGTGATCAGCGATATGGCCAGCATGAACGATATGAAATTTTTACGGCAGTTTTTCTTTAATTTCTGGTTCAACAGAAATGCCTCAGACCCGGAAGCTGAATGGAAAAAATATGCTGAAAAACTCAACTACGTTGCCAGGCAATATGGTACCGCCAACCGGCCCGGCTATGAAACAGACCGCGGCAGAATTTATATCACTTATGGCGAACCTCAAAAAATAGAACGCGTACCCAGCGAAAAGGATGCATTGCCTTATGAGATCTGGTTTTACAAATATGTGGGCAATAAAAGCAATATTAGTTTCCTCTTTTTTCAACCGGGCATGGTGGGTTCGCAAATGTTTTTACTGCACTCAAATTACGACGAAGAAATTCGCAATCCCTATTGGAAAGAAACCTTGCTGCTAGACCCCGGCAATACAGATAATAAATTAACACACCGGGTGTATGAATATTTTAAATGAGTTGAATGTATGTATAAGACAATTTTTCAGACTGCTTTGTTATTCGTTGCGTTTGTAGTGCTTCAAAGCGGAGGCTGTAACAACGTAAAGGAACTTGAATACCGGGGCATCAGCAAAACCACCTTGCAAACCCTTAACCTGAGTAATGCGGAATTACTGATCGGACTCGATTATTTCAATCCTAATAATTTTGGGTTAGATATTAAAGAAACGAATCTCAGCGTGTATCTGAATGACAAATTTATTGCATTGGCCGATCAGCCAAGCAAAACACAAATACCTAAAAGCGCCCTGTTCACCTTTCCGGTTGTAGCCCGCTTTGACCCGATCAAAGTATTAGGTTTTGCATTCGCCAATATTTTTTCGAAAAAAGTAAAACTCACCTTGCAGGGCTCAGCCAAAATTGGTAAGCAGGGTGTGTACCTGAAGGTGCCGCTTAATATTACCGAAAATATTGACATCAGTCTGTAAGTGAAATTCTGTTTGTAGGCCCGGCTTACCTGTTTGTCTTTACTGTGTTTCTTTCATCAACATCATGCTGCTCTTCTTCAGGCTCTCGCTCAGGAAGTTTTTGATCTTCGTTTCGCGGACAAGCTGGCTGCGTCTATTTTTTTCAATAAAAAATTCAGTTTCGGCATTATTCATTTCTTGCAGCAAGGGTTGTATGCACTCCGCATCTGACCTATCAGATTTTTGGTGAAGTTCCAGAAGGATCGATTTATATTGTTCAAAAAGCGATGATATATATAGCAACCTCCCGCTTTCTGATTGTTCAATCATACTGCTAATTCTCGTAATTTCCTGAAGGGCCTGTCGCTTAATGTCCGTTGCAGCTAAGTGTTGTGCTGTTCTGTGCATAGATGTTTTGTGTTGTAGTATAAAGAAAAGTGTGTTTTCTTTGTCACAAAATTAATTATGCTGGCGCAAATGCAAATTATATAATTCGCTCTAATACTTATATATTATCGTTCGCAGCCAGTGTTTAAATTTGACCTCTGCTTGTAAATCGATCTGTACCAGGATAGCCAAACAGTAGCCCGTTACCCGATTATTCTACCTGCATCCAAACCACTTTCACGCTTCGGTCGCGGCCATCTACTTCGAGTTTGAGGGTGGCATACACATTCGTTTCACGATCGAAATCAGAAATTGTAAACACGGCCAGATTATGATCTTTTTTGCCATCCGCTTTGCCAAACACAAAATTACGTGAGGGTAATATATTGGCAGTGCTTGTTTCGAAAGCAAAACCGTCACATTCTCCTACGCCTTTGATCTGGGTTAATTTGCCTTTCTGAATTCTTTCTGCGTTTTCTTCAATGTCATTAATCAGGATATAATTTTTATTCTTTCCGTTCAGGTAGGCAAACGACTTAAACTGATTTCCACCGCCTAACAACTGTGCTGTAAAATCGCGCGTGTAATGGTACAATGGTTCGGCAGTAATTCCTACACCTCCCGCCAGAATTGAAGTGTTGAGCATCTGCGATTTTGGCACCAGCGCGCAGGACGTGTGTACGCCCTTTTGATTATAAGTTAATACTGCAATATCACCTAATTGGTAAGTGATCGTTGTGTGACTGCTGCTTGATGACATCCTTGTAGTAACATCTACGACCAGTCCTTCAAATACAAAAGAATAAGTACCGTCCTCATTGAGATAAAAATTCTGCAACACTCCTGAATATTCCTTTTTCTCTCCAAACGTCTCACTGAATTTTTTATTGATCCCTGAGAAATCAATTTCAGGTCCTACAACAGAAGATTTTGCTTTGGGGTCTATGATGTGATACCCGATATCATAGTACACCTTACCATCGTTGCCAAAAAAGCCTTTCTTCTTTTGCTCTGACTGCACCTGCGTCACTGCATACAATTTACCATCTGTTTTGCTATACTTTAAAACGCCCTGTGTCGAAATCTGTCCTGCATCTGTGGACAGGCTGATAAATTCTGCGTTTTCGGTATTATTTTTAAAATTAGCCACAAATAATTCGCCTTCCTTCCCTCCGGATCGCGCAGTGTTAAAACCATAGATCAGTGCATAAGCTTCTTTATCTCCCATCACAGCAATGTCAAGAATGTTCACATATTTATATTTGTCTTCGGGTGTACTCAGATAGCCCTTACTCACTACCTTATGTTCATTATTATAATGCACTACTTCAATACGCCGGTCTCTTTCTGAAGCAAATGTGTTGAAAGTGGTAATTGTATAATTTTCACTTGCAGGATCTTTGCGGATTATAAAATCAGGCATTTTTACACCTCCAAATTGAATGGCATAGGCTGCGCCCAGCGTAATTTTGCTGAGTTTGGCAATTTCTTCCTGCGATACCAGATTACCGGTTTGTCCGTCCAGAATAATGCGGTAAAGTACCGGTGTTCTTTCATCGTACTCACTCACCAGCAAGGTGATATTCTTATTGATCTCAAAACAGCCTTCTACATTCAGTCCTTTCAGTTTGCCGAATTTGTGGTTCACCACTTTGGTCAGAATTTGTTTGTGGTCTGCGTCATATACTTTTAGCTTAATGCCGTCTTTCGGTGTTACATGGATATATACTGTATTTTTATTTTTCATAAATAAAATTTTCGCATAGCCGGTTTCGGGTTCCTCAAACGAAGGACCACGTGCAATCACTTTAAACTGTGCGTTTAGTTGAAAGGCAAAAATTGAAAAGGCAATAAAAAGGATTATTTTATTCATGTGATGCAAGGGGCTTTATTGATAATAACAAAAGTAACTTATTTCATACTGTCATCCAGATCCGGTTCGTGCAACTGCACAGGTGGGGTGGCTGCTTTTTTACGTAATTGCAGATTCAGCAGTTCTACCCCAAATGAAAATGCCATGGCAAAGTACACATAATTTTTCAGATGCAATTCATGAGCCTTATCTGCGTCCCAGCCTTCTATCAGCAATACCACGCCGATCATTACTAAAAATGAAAGCGCCAGCATTTTCACGGTTGGATGCTTTTCGATAAACGCAGCTATCTTGGCTGAGAAAACAAACATCACGATCATCGCAATAATAACAGCCATGATCATGACTTCAACATGCTGCGCCATACCAACGGCCGTGATAATACTATCAAATGAAAATACCATATCCACCAGCATCATTTGTACAACCACCTGCATCAGGGTAGCTGCCTTTGTATTTGCCTGCACACCATGTTCTTCGCCTTCGAGTTTCTGATGTATTTCACTGACAGTTTTTACCAATAAAAACATACCCCCTGCCAGCATAATAAGTCCGCGCAGATTAAAGGACTTTCCAAAAAGCGAAAACAATTCACTGCTGCCATTTTTGACCAGCCAGGTTAA
>JADYYU010000431.1 GCA_020853515.1 Chitinophagaceae bacterium
CCACAGAGGTCACAGTTCTCTAAAAATTGTCTGATGCCGTTGGCTAGCTCTCTGAAGGTAGGTTCTGCAGCGACGTCTGCATCATAAATGCCATGAACTTCTGATGCCCCTGCAGGTATCGGAATAGTCGGATTAACTCTTCTGGTTTTGACATCCCGGCTGCCATCGGGATGCACTTTAATAATTGATATTTCTACGATCCGGTCTTGCGTAACGCTGGTGCCGGTTGTTTCAAGATCGACGCAGGCAATCGGTCGGGTCAGGTTTAAGTTCATGTTGCAAAGATGCTGATAAAGTTTGGTAATGATAAGGCGATCTGCTATTATTTTATAACATTTGGGCGTGACCTTGCTTGATGAACGCAACGCCCCTGTTCAAAACTCCTTTCAACATGATTTTGAAGATGATACATTATTGTTCATCCTTTTCGGTAAAAACCTGATCGGGAATTTTGGTATTGATTTTAAAAGAAGAGAAATTTAATTCAATGCTCCCTTTTTCTTTCTGGTTGCCTGCCGGTTTATCGGTAGATTTTTTTTTCAGATCCATAGCCATCATTTTGGGAACCTTCATTTTATTCATTTCTACTTCTATAATAATTTTAGAAGGGAGCGCATACTGTATCATATCTCCGAAAAAATTACGGGTTTCGATCGTGCCGTTATTTTTAGTGGTGATCTGCGTTTTTAAGATGAGGGGGTTTGCAATATCAACCCAAAATTTTCCCAAAATCAGTTCATTATCGCTTTTCAGCGGAATCATGTTAATCACCGCACAATTGCGATTGTCTATCATCTCATAACCCGAAATTACGGTAGTGTAGGCAGTGGTATCTAGAAACATGTTGCTGATATTCTGCATGGGATTTTGTTTGGGCAGAAAGAAAATTCCCTTGGTCCGAATCCTGAATTTGTTCGGCTTTTTGAAAAATACCTTCCCCCGCATATTGTTCATTTTTACACCCGGAATATTAAATTTCATATACAGGTCGGCGGAGTAGTCGTTCAGCAGGGTAAACTTCTTATTCAGTTCTCTGATTAGTTTCTTAGCATTGTCGTCCGCTTTTAAATTCAGACAGCCTAAACAAAGCAGCAGTAATAGTATTTTTTTCATATCAGGTCAGGATGTCTTTTCGTTTAAAATAATAAATGGATATGCTTAGCAACAAAATAATATGTGCCAAAAGAACAGCACAGGAAAAATAGATCTCTTTTACCGGTATCGGGTCCTCAAAGAGGCTTTTCCACGATATCATATGGGTGGTAAACAAAAACGGTTTGATAAGGTCAAAGCTGGGTAAGTCGAACATACCGATAATGGTAAAAATAATAATGATGGCCATCACGCTTACAATGGGTGTGATTGAATTATCGATGAAGCAGGATAATGTTTGCGCCAGACTGGCCACTACGCCAAGAGATAAAAATGCAATGAGAAAAGCATATCCCCAGCGCCAGGTAAGATCATCGCTTCGTATGATAGTGAGGGTATCGCTATTGACAGCCATAAGGTCGCCCACGCCGAATATCAGCCGCGACACTACCAAGGCCATAATGCCCAGCAGGATGAGCAAAACCAGCGTATAAAAAAGACCTGACAACCATTTAGCCAGAATAATTTTAGTTCGGCTTGCCGGAGTAGTCAGTAAAAACCTTATGGTGCCGCTGGCTGTTTCCCCGCTGACTGAATCGCCGGTTACCAATGCTACCAGTAAAGGCATTTGTACTATGAGCGTTTGCAGCAAAATAAAGCAGATCAGATTCCCGTTCAAGATGTTGCCCTGTACATTAAACACCATATCAAGTTGTTGGGTTACAAACGATAAGATCTCTTTTCCATCATGGTAAAATGCGGCCTGCAGCATGGCGCAAATAAAAATAATCACCCCAAAACCGATATAGGTTCTGGGCCTTTTCATTGTTTTATACAATTCATTGTTTAAAATAGCGATAAACGATTTCATAGGTCAGGAATGGGTGATTTTTAAAAAATATTCTTCTAACTGATTCCTGTAATCTATGCTCAGGATGTCAATATTGTGGGCGCTCAGTTGCTGCACCAGTAAGGGTATTTCATCTTTCGCCATCTGAAAATGGATCACCTGTTCGGTTTTGTTTATCTCTTGCTGCAATTTGCTGACCCAGGGCGATTGCTGAATAAATGCCAGTGCACGCGGCCTGTCCACTACCTCCAGATTAACATGTAAACTTTCGCTTGAAATCAGTTGCTGCACATTCCCCTGGGCAATGGTTTTACCTTTATTGATCACGATCATATGATTACAGATCTCCTGCACCTCGGTGAGTATATGCGACGAAAATAAGACGGTCATGCCACGCTCTGCATTCAGTTGCATTATCAGTTTACGAAGATCAATAATACCTTGAGGATCTAACCCGGTATTCGGTTCATCCAATATGATCATTTCAGGATTATGCAGCAAAGCCTGAGCGAGTCCGAGGCGTTGTTTCATCCCGTGCGAAAAGGTCTTGACTTTTCCCTGCTCGCGCTTGTACAGTCCCACCAGTTGGTACAGATCTTGATACTGCGATTCGGTATAGTGAAGCTGATGGGCTCTGGCAAAAAGCTTCAGGTTTTCATGCGCCGTGAGGTAGGTATAAAAATCAGGTTTCTCAATGATACAACCGACTTTGCGCATGATCTCACTTCTGTTTTCGCTCAGGGCAGTTCCAAATAAACTGATATTGCCCGTAGTAGGCGAAATCAACCCCATAATCATTCGCAATGTGGTGCTTTTGCCAGATCCGTTGGGGCCCAGAAAACCATAAATATCGCCCCTGTTGACTGTGAGATTTAAATTGTCGACAGCTACAAAATCATTAAATTTTTTGGTGACATTTTGTAGACTGATTGCAAAACTCATTTGAAGAAATTAGAGTGCAAATATATTATTGCACTGCAAATTAAATTCATAGCTTTTGCACATAGGGTATTTGTTGTGTTAAAATACTTGTAAGTGTTGTGCGAATTTGCATACAGATTCATTTATGAGCTGCACAAACAAGTGAACGTATTTTACTGAAGGTGAAATGCCAGAAAACAAATAAAGTGGCTGGATATGTTATAACCGGTTTTGGATGTATTAACCCTTATCCTTTTTCTTAAAAAGAGGTACTTTGCTTTCGTTGCCACTGAGGAGGCGGTTGATATTTTTATGATGCGTCAGTACCACCAGAATGGCAGTTGCGAGCGCAAAAAAACGATACATAATTTCCGGTTCACGGAAAATGAAAAAAATCATCACCGGAAAAGCAATGCTGGCTGTAATTGAACTGAGAGATACATAACGGGTCAAAAAAAGCATCATCATAAATACCACGATCAGGCAAACTGCAACCAGCGGCTGTATAGCCAGTATCATTCCAAATAAAGTGGCAATTCCTTTGCCTCCTTTGAAATTTGCCCATATCGGAAAAATATGTCCTACAACTGCAGCGATACCCAGCAACACCTGAAAGTTGGTCAGGGCCATGCTATCCATCTGATATTTTGCGATGAAATACGCTAAATCAACTGCTAAAAATCCCTTCAGCATGTCGACAAAAAATACAAAACTACCTGCTTTGGCTCCGAGTACCCTGAACGTGTTGGTAGCACCTGCGTTACCACTACCATAACTCCTGATGTCTATATCGAAGAAATATTTACTTACCCAAACTGCTGTAGGTATTGAACCTAATAGATATGCAAGAAGAATAAGAATGAACTCGTACATACTGCGCTTCGTTTAATTAAAAAGTTGAATGGCAAATATAATTCAATGTACCAAACTATGCAACCAATTACTGTTAAAGCAATACCGTCAATTTTAACAAAATTTTGCCAGTGCAGTACTTTGTTATTTCAAACAAAATGATAAAGAAATCCACTCTTTCTGCTGTTTATGTGACTGTAAAGTAAATCCTTCAGCCAGATAATGTTGTTCGATCTGGGCCCGGTCAGAGGTCATCAGGCCACTCAGAAAGAGCAACCCGCCGGGTTTGAGTAATGCTTTCAATTGCAGGCTGTATTGTAATAAAATATTCAGATTGATATTCGCCAGTATGATATCAAACGGACCATGCAAGGTGGTGATATCTGCGTCAGAAATTTCGATCTGTGTACAGTGGTTTCTTTGGCAGTTTTCAAGCGCATTATTCACCGACCACTCGTGATTGTCTGTTCCTAATACCCGGTGCGCTTTTTTTAATGCCGCAAAAATAGCCAGTACACCTGTGCCGCAGCCAAAATCAAAAACCGTTTGATCTGTAAAATCGGTTTCGCACATAAATTGCAGCATCAACTGTGTGGTGGCATGGTGACCTGTACCAAAACTCATTTTTGGTGTGATTTCGATATCGTATCTGACCTCTTTAAAAGGCGGATGAAAGTGAGCCCTCACCCCTACTTCATTATTTACCAGTACTGGCTCAAAGTTTTGCTCCCACAGGGCATTCCAGTTTTGAGCAGCTATGAGTTCAGTTGTAAACTGTACTTCAAGTGGTTTCAGGGCTTCTGATATCTGCACGGCGTCATAATTATCTTCAGTAAAATAAGCATAGAATTGACCGTCCGCATTTTCAAATCCTTCAGCATTCAGACTGCTAAGCACAGCAGCTACCATTTCTTCCCTTGATTGTTCAAGTTGTTCAAATATCAGTTTCATTGTATTCATGCTGCTAAAATACATTTTTTTGCAGGTCAAGCGCAATAGTACTATTTTTACGGCCCCATGTTTAACAGGTACCTAACTTACTATCCTGCCGCTATTCAATTTGTTCTTTTGTGTGGCATCAGTTCTATGTGTCTGATCCTTGGGCAGTATGCAAGCGGGCTTGTGTTTGAAAAAATGGCCGGTATACCGCTCACATCCATCTTAAGTTTGAACGAAATTTCACCGCAACTGGCGTATCAGATCAAACTGTTGCAGCCTTTTACACAAGTGTTGTGTTTATTGCTACCGGCCTGGCTTTTTGCGTATTTTGCTTATCCTGTACCCTTGAAATATTTAGGTGCCGGTAAAAATATAAATTTCCATTTTTTAGTGTTCGCAGTATTGCTATTTGCAGCGGCCCTGCCCTTCTCCTCTTTGCTTGAAGAACTCAGCCGGCTGGTACCTATGTTGAATCCAAAGGAACCTGATATTCAGGACAAGTTATACACTGCTATGCTGAAAGGAGGAAAAGTGAGCGATTTATTATTCAATACGCTGGTCATCTGTTTGATACCGGCTATTGCTGAAGAGTTCTTTTTCAGAGCCTGTCTGAAGCAGGTGTTATTAAACTGGATGCGTAAATATCCGTTTACGGCCATGATGCTGGTTGCGGTTGCTTTCAGCGCATTTCACGGTCAGCTCAGCGGTTTTCTGCCCAGGGTGTATTTGGGATATTTGCTCTGCCTGGTTTATTATTTTACCGGCAATATCTGGTACTCGGTGCTGATACACTTTCTGAATAATTTTTTGATCGTTTTTGTCGCTTTCTGGAGCGAAAGAGGCTTACTGCCATTTGATTATCTCGAACAGTCGCATTTGCATTGGACCATTGGCATAGCGAGTTTGGCGGGGACCATGGCGTTGATCTATTATTTCTATAAGAAAAGGGTCGTTTTTGTGCCGGTAGAAATTGAAAAGGAAAATGAAGCGGAAGAGGATGCTTGGCCCGGCAAGCCACTATAACATTTAAGCAGGATTTTTTCCTGCAACTTTATTTTAAAATATTTTGACAGTTTATATTAAAACAAACGACTAACAAGATGGCTGACAATACGAAATGGGTTTGTATATTTAAGACGAGCAACAGGTTTGAGGCCGAAGCCGTGAAAGGTAATATTGAAAGTGCCGGTATCAATTGCGTGATACTCAACCGGCAAGACAGTTCGCTGCTGGCTTTCGGTTATGTAGAGGTACATGTGCCTGAGCATTCAAGCAATGCAGCTCAACTGGTGATCAATAATCAATTTGAACAAAACTAATCTTCTGCTGTGGCTTTAAATGTAAAAACCTTCTTTACCCGTCTCGGCAGTGCTGCCGTATTTTCTGCCATCATGATGCTGGCCTTTTTGTGGAACGAATGGGCTTTTATTGCCCTCTTTTTTTTGGTGAATATTTTATGCTTGCGCGAATATGCCGCTATAGTTGAAAAAATATTGAGTGTCCGTTTTTCCCGCAACGAAAAGATGAATTTTTATCTGGTCGGCGTTTCGGCTTTTCTGCTGACCTGTACCCTGAAACTGCTGCCCTGCGCCAATGGAGCCCTTGTGTTTTTGCATCACTATCTCTATTATTTTTTCGGCTTGCTGATGGGGGCTTTGCTCACCTTTATCTTTTTTAAAAAAAATCAAATGAGCTGGTATCTGCTTACCGGAATCGGTTATATTTCGCTGGCGCTGGGTTTGTTTGTGCAATTGCGCTTTCAGTCTTTATTACTACCGCTGATCCTGTTGCTTTCCATTTGGATGAATGATACACTGGCTTATTTATGCGGATCATTTTTTGGTAAAACAAAACTCATTCCCTCTATTTCGCCCAACAAAACCATTGAAGGTACAGTTGGCGGTTTGCTTTTTACGATGGCTTTTGTAGCTGTCTGGGGCTATTTTACAAACTGGTTTCCGGTGTGGCAGTGGATCGTTATCGGGCTGATCGCTTCTGTAGTGGGATCAGTGGGCGATCTGGCAGAGTCGAAACTGAAACGGATGGCCGATATTAAAGACTCGGGCACCATGATGCCGGGTCATGGTGGCGCATTAGATCGTTTTGATTCTTTGTTGCTCGCCGCTCCGGTCGCTTTCCTCTTTGCGCTAGCCTGCATGAAGTGTTTTGCGTATAAAGTATTTTAGATCTATTTTCATTTACTATCGACACCTTTTAATCGCTGCCATGGGCCGCGGGATATTAGCTTGTATTGACTAATAATATGTTAAAGTAGGTACTATGTAATGCAAAGTACTAAACGTAACAATATATTTGCCTCAGAATTTATAAATATGTCTACTATTAATACTGATAATATTCAAAGCCAGATGAAAAAAGGATTGCTGGAATTCTGCATACTCAGCATCATCCGGCGGGGCGAATCTTATCCGAGTGATATCGTGGCAGAACTGAAAGATTCAGGGATGCAAATATTAGAAGGAACCATTTACCCCCTGCTTACCCGACTTAAGAATGCAGGTTATCTCGAATACCGC
>JADYYU010000432.1 GCA_020853515.1 Chitinophagaceae bacterium
AACCGGTATTTTGGAATTAGCAGGTTCAACGACTCTGCTAAACGGAATGGTAGATTGTGCAAGGCCTGCAGTAAAACAAAAGCAAAAAAGTGCAAACAGAGAACTGTAAATTCGCATGGGTATTTTTTTTCAAAGATAGATTTATTTTGAAATAGTCGCAAAAAAGCAACAAGTCGGCATTGCATTCGCTTAAATACAGCTTGCAGGCGCTTTCTTTTGTGGTAAAATTCAGGCACTAGTGCCGGTATCCTTTTGTTTTAGTGAAGACTGCGTGCCCTTTTCCCTGTTGACAATTTATTCGGTTATCAGAAAGTTCAAATTCTCAGCTTCTCTTGACACACCGATCGCATCGGTAATTTTAATCTGCTCGAAAAACAATTTATCACCCACCTTGAGCATCTTCATTTTGTTGTTATAATATTTAACTGTTTCAGCAGCATCAGACGCGTATAGCATTTCAGTCGGATCTGTACCGGGTGAAACATGCATTAAGGTAAACTGTATTTTAACGTTCTTAACCTCGCGGTCAAATCCTTCGGTATTTAAACTTACAGCGTGATTCAGCTTTATCTGCTGTAATTTAGTTTTACCGCCTTTGGTCATTGTTCCAATTTTAAGCTGATAAATATCGGGCACCGCTTTTACTATAAATTTTGTCGGGTAGCTTACTTCCGACTCTACGCCATTTTTGCTTTGGGTATATTTAAGTTCTACCGGCTCATCACTCACATCATGCACATACAAGGTAAAGCCACCGTCAGAATTCATTCGCACATTACCCTGTGAGGACACTATTTTGCTGATAGATATTTCCTGTGATGTCAGTATTTTAAACACATTGGGTATTCCCAGGTACACAATATTTGCCTTTTGATCTTTACTGTCTTGTAAGCTAAATTTTACCTGTGCGGCAGCTTTCAGGGTAAATGTACTAAGGATAAGGAGCAGTATGTTTTTCATTGAACAATTTTTATGATACAAGTTTACAACATTTTGCTGCTGCTTTCAATATAAAATGGCATTTGCATTTATTTATGCGATAAACATTTTCGGATTCCATCTGTACAGACTAAACCGCTATTTGCCAACAATACCTGTTCACGCATCCATCATTGAATGGTGATTTATTCCGGTTTCCAGATCCATGAATCATTCAAGGGAGGCATTTTTTATAGGGGTATCAGGCTGTGCTGAAAAGTAAGGTTCAATAATGATAAAAGTTAGATCTGATTATCAAATACCACTATGATTGAGCCGACAACTCAATACAGATCGATTGAACCCTTAAACGGACTGTAATTATTGTAAAATCGCTATACAAATATCCGGAACTGCTTTATCTTTTTTGCTCAAAATAAAATGTCCGCTTTCATCTCCTTCATGCAAGTAAGTGATCTGATCATAAACAGGTTTAAAAAGCATTTTTCCATTTTTGTCAAACAACCCGTATTGTATCAGGCTATGTTGCTTTTTGATTCCTGCAACAAAATATCCGCCTTCATAACGGATTTCGTCATACTCTGACTTCATCAGTATTTTGCCACTCAGATCAGCTACCTGATATTTTCCGTTACCTGCTTCTGAAATTAAATGTCCGGAATTCATGGCTTTTATCGTTTCATCAATCTTCAGCGGTTGATCTTTTTGGGTCACTTTGGATGAGTCTGTGAGTTGTCCGCTGACCGTGAAGCGGAAATAAATTGAATCGGATTTATTTTTTTTGAACCCTTCAATATGTTGAATCTTCGATATCTCAAAGCCGTGATAGTTGGCAGGTATCACTTCGTGAAAAGTACTGTCAAGTACGCCCCAGTGCAACCGATCTTTGCTAAAAGCGTACAAAGGAAAATGTTTAAACTTTTTTAAATTTTTATAGCCTGCTGAAAAAGGTAATTTCTGAAACAATGAAGAATCAATCACGGCAGCCTGTTGTGCGACCGTGCCGGGATATTGAATCAGGATCTGACCTTCGACCTGCACCGAATCAAATATCTTCTGACCGGTATTTTTGTACAGGGCAGACAGGGTGTTCCATTTGCCATCTTCTACTTTGGTTTCACTCAGTTCAAAATAGGTATTCTGATGAGAAGGGTTGCCCTTGTTTTCAATGTTTACAAAGTTTGCATGTATTTCATGTTCGCTGTAATAGGTGATCAGTTCATTGAAAAAAGTATCAAAGATGGCGATCTTGTATTGTGCAAACTTCTTATGTCCGGCATTCACAGCGGGTTGAATGAGTATCCTGTTGAGTGGCCGGTCAAAAGTATATTGTCCAAAGACGCCCTTATAGATCAGTTGACCTTTAGCGTTGAAAACATAGCTGCTGTCAACTGCATGATCAGCTCCCTGAGCCACAAAATATTGATTTTTAAAATGCGACATTTTAGCATATACAAAGTCGGTTACTGCACGGCCATTACTATCAATCAGCCCCCATTGACCTTGCCTTGAAACAGCGGCACTTCCATGGTGGAAAAAACCGCAATCGCAATATTTCATTGGAATTTTCAGATCGTTCCTGTAATTTTTATAACCGCAGGGAGTACCTGCTTGCTCACAGGCATCCTCATGCCGAAACGGATTCGAGACTGGATAAAGAGACTGGCATAGCGCCGCTTGGCAGTAGCAAAATACAAGAAAAACAAAACCGCTTAATTTCAATTTCATAATTACAGTTTCAGGTGGTTTCTTTCTCCGCAGGCCGTGGCTTCTTCATATCCGGCATCATGATGACGCATCACGCCCATAGCCGGATCATTGTACAAAACCCTGCTCAATCGGGCATCTGCATCTGTAGTGCCATCGGCGACGATCACCATACCGGCATGCAGACTGTAACCCATGCCCACACCACCGCCATGATGAAAGCTCACCCAACTGGCACCACCGGCTGTATTGATCAGGGCATTGAGGATAGGCCAGTCGGCCACGGCATCACTGCCATCTTTCATAGCCTCTGTTTCGCGGTTCGGAGAAGCCACCGAGCCACAGTCAAGATGGTCTCTGCCGATCACAACAGGTGCTTTCAGTTCACCGTTTCGTACCATTTCATTAAACAGCAAACCAGCTTTTTCCCTTTCGCCCATGCCCAGCCAGCAAATACGCGCAGGTAAACCCTGAAAAGCAATTTTTTCTCTGGCCATGTTCAACCATCGGATGAGTCCCTTGTTTTCAGGAAATAAATTCTTGAGGGCCTCGTCTGTTTTGTAAATATCTTCAGGATCTCCACTCAATGCTACCCATCTGAAAGGTCCTTTGCCCTCACAGAAAAGCGGGCGGATATAAGCAGGGACAAAGCCCGGAAAGTCAAAGGCGTTTTCTACACCTCGTTTATCTTTGGCCTGGCCACGCAGGTTATTGCCATAGTCGAATGTAATTGCGCCCATGCTTTGCAATGTAAGCATCTGCCGCACATGTCTGGCCATGGTATCCAGACTTCGTTTGCAATATTCATCCGGGTTTGATTCACGCAGCACTTTGGCTTCCTCTACGCTCATATTTTCCGGAAAATAGCCGATCAGTTCATCATGTGCCGAAGTCTGATCAGTCAGCGTATCGGGAACTATATTGCGATCTATCAGACGTTGCAGCAGATCGACCACATTACAAACCACCCCTATAGAGATCGCTTCCGCATTGGCTTTCGCCCTCAGTGCCTCGTCAATAGCCTCGTCGATGCTGCTAAACATGCGGTCTATATAACGGGTGTCGAGACGTTTTTGTATACGCCATGCCTCCACATCTGCAGCCAGACAAACGCCTTCGTTCATGGTAATGGCGAGGGGTTGTGCGCCGCCCATGCCTCCTAAGCCGGCAGTTACATTCAGAGTGCCTTTTAAACTACCGTCGAAGTGTTTATCAGCCAGACTGAGGTACGTTTCGTATGTACCCTGCACAATACCCTGAGAGCCGATATAAATCCAGCTTCCGGCAGTCATCTGACCATACATCATCAGCCCTTTGGCGTCCAGTTCCCGAAAATGTTCCCAGGTAGCCCATTTACCCACCAGGTTCGAGTTGGCAATCAGCACGCGGGGAGCATCTTTATGGCTTCGCAAAATGCCGACCGGTTTACCACTCTGCACCATCAGTGTTTCATCTTCGCGGAGCGTAATCAGACTGTCGAGAATTTTATCAAAGCTTTCCCAGTTGCGGGCCGCTTTTCCCAGTCCGCCATACACAATAAGATCTTCGGGGCGTTCAGCCACCTCTGGGTCAAGGTTGTTTTGGATCATTCTGTAGGCGGCCTCTGTAACCCAGTTTTTGCAAGTGAGCGAAGTTCCTGTGGGAGATTTAATTATTCTCGTCATATCGTGAATTTAGTAGTTTTTAAAAAAGATCAATGCATGCAGCAGCTTGTATAAGGAATGTCCATATTTCAAACTCAGACAGATCAAACTGTGAAATGCCCGGCAAAAATACATGAAAACGCTTAATACCGCAATGAAATGCAACTCATGCTTCATTTAAAAAATCTATTCGGAATTTGAGATATCACGAAATGTCAGGCTGCCCATAATGCCGCAATGGCAATCAGGGTTTAGGTGATAATCATTTGATGGCCAGAATGAATATTCAGCGTGCAATACAATACTTGATTACCTGATGGGAGCCATCACATTTTCCTGTTCACCCGGATCCAAAAGCCATCCATGGGCAGGATTCTTTGATTATTGAGATCGTGTAAAGCATGTTCATCCAGTTGACTTATGTCATCAGTTTGTAAAAATTTAAATATGAATGCATAATCTCCAAACTAAGTCTATTCGATGTGCGTCTTGCTGCCAGTGATTATTAAGAAAGTCAGATCATCAGCCGGACACAGGCAAAGTAACCTAATAACGGCCTGTTAAATTTTTGTTTGGATGATTCAATTTACTTTTGACCACTATATCAACAACGACTTTATCAATTTATCTATGAAAATTTCGACAAAACAAGACAGACTGACAGTACCAAGAGCAGGCCATTTTTTGAACTGGCTATTACCAATTTTATTTCTGATGAACGCTTTTGCAATAAACAGCCAGGCGCAAACCTGTGGTAATCCTGTGAATGCACCTGTAACACTTAATGGCATTTCCGTTACTGGCGCCGGCACGGGTTCAGTATCCACTTATCCTAATCCAATCACATCCTGCGTCAATGCCAATACACCGGCCAATTCGGTTTATATCGGGCAGTCGGGGGCATTTACATATACCTATACTTTTAGTCAGCCTATTAACGATCTTGTGATCGTCATAAATGCAACCGGTAATACCTTAGACGAATTTTTCACTATCACAACCAATGGGCCGGGTACTCCGAATGTCACCAGTGGTAACATGTGCTATACGGTGATTACTGGCAATTTTATTGCCAGCGGATTGGGTTCTCCCGGAGGCGCAAATGGCGGCGGTGGCGGTATTTTTACCGTTAATAACCCCGGAGGTAATTATACTTCAGTAACCATTTCCGGCCCCGGAGGCCAAAACGGTTCGTTGATGGCCTTATGTTCCTTATCTATTGTAGCGCCTTGCCCGCTGGGATGGAATACCGTTAATTTTTCTGATGTTACCTGTAATGGCGGAACCAATGGAAGTATAACGGTGGATGTCATCAATGGAGTGGCGCCTGTAAATTACAACCTTCAACCGGGTAATATCACTAATCAAAGTGGCAAC
>JADYYU010000433.1 GCA_020853515.1 Chitinophagaceae bacterium
CGGTAAGGGAAAAGTTGTACTGCCGGGCAGCGAAACCTGGGACAAATATGCAGCGCTGTTTACAACTACGGAGGGCGCCAGGCAAATAATTGTAGCCTACATATTCCATGTGCAAAGTTCCTGCGGATTTGGGGTCCCCATTTATGAATATGTATCCGACCGAAGTATCCTTTTCGACTGGATAGAAACAAAGGGTGAAACCGGCAGTCAGGAGTATCAGCAGAAAAATAATCTCTACAGTTTAGACGAATTGCCTACCCATTTAAGCAGACCCTAGATTGTACATTATTTTGTAGCCCTGACTACCAGTCCGAAATTGCTGGTCATACGGAGTACATTGCTGTTTAGAGTATCCATCGTCCAGTTATTGCCACCACTGATTACTGCGTTTGCTCCACCGGTTTTGGTAAACGTATACGCATTGCCCGATTTGGTATAGGTATCTGTTTCGGTAAAGGAGTAGGTAGTACAGTTGAAATCAAGCGTGCTGGCTGTGAAGATCATAGTGCCTGCTGCAGGTGCGCCGTCCCAGATGGTAATATTCCATGTGCCGGTTTCAGCAGCAGTAGGATTGTTGACAACCGGTGTGGTTTCCTTTTTTTTGCAGGAAGAAAAAAAAGCAGTTGCAGATAAAAAGAGTGCGATGAAAGTGATGGATTTAAAATTCATGTTGTATTGTTTTTTTAGACAACAAATGTAATCTATAGAATAGATCCTTAGCTACCCGTTGCAGGGTATATTTATATGCTTCAACAACGTACATCTGCGAACTTCTAGTACAGCAAATGTTTTTTGCTGCTGTTTTTCCAGTTGGCTTTGTACTCGGCATCGGCAAAATAAACTTTCAGATCGGCTTTGTACTCAGCATCTACAAAGTAGATCACTTTATCTGCTTTATAAGCAGCGTCTACAAAATACCACTTGCCATCATTTCCTTTTGCTTTATAATCTGCATCTTCTTTGTACACGATCAGGTCAGCTTTGTACTCAGCATCCACCACAAACACTTTTACTTTAGCTTTGTACTCGGCGTCGGCACTGTACACCTTTTGTGCGTTGCTTGCAAATGTGGAGCTTAGCAGAATGCTGAGCGAAATGATTATTTTTTTCATAGATTTTATTTTATATATTTAAAAAAGGATTTTCTGCAGTTTATGTAATTACTATTGAATGACTCCTAACTCTTTCCCCACCTTAGTAAATGCAGCGATGGCCTGATCGAGATGCTCACGTTCATGTCCTGCGCTGATCTGCACCCGGATACGTGCATTGCCTTTGGCAACAACCGGGAAGAAGAACCCCACTACGTAGATACCTTCTTCAAGCATACGGGCAGCCATTTTCTGAGCCAGTACTGCATCATACAGCATAATTGGCACGATCGGGTGAATACCGGGTTTGATATCGAAACCGGCGGCACTGATTTGTTCCCTGAAATATTTTGTGTTTTCTTCCAGCTTGTCACGCAGGGTAGTGGTTTCGCTCAACATATCTAAAATGGCTATCGATGCGCCGACAACACTGGGTGCTACCGTATTAGAAAATAAATAGGGCCGGCTTTTCTGACGCAGCATATTAATCACTTCTTTGCGTCCGCTGGTAAAGCCGCCGCTTGCACCACCCAAGGCTTTGCCTAAGGTACCGGTAATGATATCTATGCGGTCCATCACATTGCATAATTCATGCACACCACGTCCTGTTTTGCCCATAAATCCACTTGAATGCGATTCGTCGATCATTACGATCGCATCATATTTGTCTGCGAGGTCGCAAATTTTATCCAGTTGCGCAACAGTGCCGTCCATGCTGAAAATACTGTCGGTAGCGATCATCCTGCTCCGGCAATGCTGGGTAGCGATCAGTTTTTCTTCCAGTTCAGCCATGTCATTGTGTTTGTAACGATGACGTTCTGCTTTGCAAAGACGAACACCGTCTATGATTGAGGCGTGATTCAGTTCGTCCGAAATAATGGCATCCTGTTCGTTTAATAAGGGTTCAAACAAACCGCCGTTGGCATCAAAAGCGGCGCAATATAAGATGGTATCTTCTGTGCCTAAAAAAGCAGATAGTTTGGCCTCCAGTTCTTTATGAATATCCTGTGTGCCGCAAATAAATCGCACCCTACTCATGCCGTATCCGCGCTCATCGATGGTTTTATGGGCCGCTTCGATTGTTTTCGGATGTGAAGACAGACCGAGATAATTATTCGCACAAAAATTTAAGACGTCTTTGCCATTGGCAATGATATGTGCAGATTGTTCGGAGGAAATGATTCTCTCCTGTTTAAAAAGGCCGGCATCGCGGATTTCTGTAAGTTCAGTCTGGAGTCTGTTGACAAGATTTTGATTCATGCGGTAAAATTAACAGATTGGGGCTGATATTGCAAAGTGAAATTTTCGAACCCCGCTTTTTCAGTTTAATTACTTGCCCGGAGCTCGGGTAGAATGAATCGGGCTGCATGCAAGTTGTTTTTTGGACCAGGAAGGGGAGTATTATTCGATTTAAAAATTGTTCTGTAATGCTTGTCATTGCTATAGTGTAGCATAAACATCCTTTCATCTTCAAAATACGTTTTTGGGCGTTTGTAGATGCGTAGCGCCATCCTGATGAGTTTTCAAATGCACTCAGTACAGCCCCGCATTACATGTAACGGCCTATAGATCGTGTATCAGCCCTGATGATGTTGCCACAAAAGGGTCGGATTCGGTCAGAGCAGATGCATTCATCAGCAAGATCAAGGTGCAGTAACCCTGAGGTACAACATTACAAAGCAAGTATTGCAACGACTACAGCGGTTCGTATTGTTTCATGATGTTTTGTGCAATCGCCACTACGCGATCGGCCAAAGACGCCGGCTTCAGTACTTTTACTTTATCGCCGAAACTCAGCAGCATAGCCATGAGCTCGTAATTGATCACCAGATTTAAAGCGATCACCAGTTGCGAAGCCGTATCTTTTATAATCTTTTGCGAATGGTGTACAGGCTGCGATTTTATATAATTGGCCTGGGCGGGCTCAAACTGCAGCACTATTTTCTCCGGTTTTTCGCCCGTTAAAGAAATCCCGATCGTGGCGTTAAAATAATTTTCTTTATCCAGTTCATCTTCCCTGAATGTCTGGTTCATTTTAAGAACTTCACTCATGCGGTCGAACGCAAAAGTCAGAAAGATAGATTCTTTGGTCGGATGAATATCTTTCCCGATCAGGTACATGCGGCCATTATATTCCTTTATAAAATAAGGATGCACGGTATGTTTTTTGGCTTCCGATTTATTGAAAGGCTGATAGTGAATGCGCATCACATGTTTATGCCGGATGGCTTCTACAATTTCTGAAAGATGCTCGATGCCCTTGTATCGTTTGGGACGGTCGAGTAGCAGAATTTTTGAATCGGCTTTATTTTCCCGGCTTTGCTTTACGGACGAAGCAATTTTTGTAATGGCATCTTCAAAGAGTTTGATAGCCGGTAATTCTTTGAACTGTTCCAGAATCCCAATGGCAATTTCGAGTCCCTGCAAATCCTCTTCGGACACTGGAATATTGCTGATCGAGTAGTCCGGATCTGTATATACATACCCTTTTCGATATTGGTCGTACTCGATCGGTGCAAAAAATCCCAGTCCTTCATCAAAGCGCATGGCATAAATATCTTTTTGTATACTGGACACAGAAACCGGAGTGCCCAGTTTTTCACACACATAATCCACAATTTCCTGTAGTGAGGGGGCCGGTTTTTGCTTCATTGTCATGCGATTGTCAATTAATCGGTATCGGGTAACGGCGTGCTTGTTCTTCATCGTCTATATAGTGCGGCTTAGGGTGAAATTGTAAAAATACTTTTTTAGTGCATAAACTCATTACGCAGCAGGTAATAAATATTTGTGTCAGATAAAAATAATAAGAAAATGGAAAACACTTTTGTACAAACAGACTTCAAAATGAGCGCTTTTAAGGCCAACAGAATTATTTTTGACGACAGCGATCTGGTCAGTATTGATATTAAATGCAAGCTGTCTGGTCAGTGGATGAATACCACCTTGCTTTTTACTTTCAAAAAATTTAATGATCTGCTGCGCTTTAGCGGCCAAACCGGCGAGAAATTGCAACTCCTGGTGAGTGACAAACTGCTTTTTGCAAAAGAACAGCCTTATGTGATTGATGTAGCAGGTGATTCATTTGTGTTTTCGAATTGCCAGCTTGATCTGTACTACATTATCGCCGGTGATCTGAGTTGCTTTAGTGTTGAAGATGTAACACCGGTTCCATATCTGCAGCAAATTAAAAACCTGCGCAAAAACATAACGGATTTTACAGATGTGCATATCCATAATCAAACGTCTTTGCAAAATTCACTGCAGGAAATGGCCAGTATGTACCGTTACTATGAAGGACTGAAAGATCTGAATTTGTCAGAAGAAGCGGCCCGCGAAAAGTCAGGACTCCTGAATGAACATTTATTTAAATTAGCATTGCATGCAGCACTGATGAAGTAGGCAGACCCTCTTCACGGCACGGACATCTTTGCAAATTTTGACTACTTTTGCAAGATGAAAAAATATGTGATAGCCATTTGTATTCTGGTATCCGGTCTGAGATCATTTGCACAGGCTGATAGTCTTGACCTGAAAATCGGGCAGATGATTATGATTGGAATGAGCGGTACCGCAGTCACCAATTCATCAGCCATCATCAAGGCAATTCAGCACAATTTTACAGGCGGGGTTCTCTTGTTTGAACTTAACCTCAATCCGGTACAGACAGAAAAGAAATTGGCGAAGCTGACAGCAGACCTGCAGCGCGCTGCTAACATACCTTTATTGATCTCTATCGACCAGGAAGGGGGCAAGGTAAACCGCCTAAAAGCCAAATATGGATTTAAAGAAATGCCTTCAGCCAAAAGTATTGGTTTACGTAACAATGATGATTATACCACTGAAACAGGTGTTACCACGGCTGACGCCTTGCGGGCCTGCGGTATCAATATAAATTTTGCACCCGTTCTTGATGTTGACAATCCGGAATGCCCGGTACTGGGAAAATTGCAACGATGCTATGACGCAGATGTACAGAAAATTTCACATTTTGCATCCCTGATCATTGATGCCCATGTGCAAAAGGGTATCAGAACTGTAGTTAAACACTTTCCGGGGCATGGCAGCAGCCGGTCTGACTCACATAAAGGACTGGCTGATGTAACAAAATACTGGACGCCGAATGAACTGCTTCCATATAAAAATCTGATCAGCGAGGGTAAGATCGAAGCAATCATGACAGCCCATATTATTAACCGTAATATAGATCCGTCGGGCTTACCGGCCACTTTATCAAAAAAGGCCATCACAGATCTTTTGCGCAATAAGCTCAGCTATCAGGGCGTTGTGTTTAGCGATGATATGCAAATGCACGCCATCAGCAGTTTTTATGGTTTCGA
>JADYYU010000434.1 GCA_020853515.1 Chitinophagaceae bacterium
GATGGCTTTGGCGCGGCTGCCAAACAATTCCTCAAAACGTTGAACGTAATCCTGTTCACAGGTGATATAGTTAACGGCGACAAATTTTTTATCCATGATTTATTCGGTTTTAGGATACAAAAAAATGGCCTTATCGTGACAATTAAATCATCAAATGGGAAAATGAGTTGTTTTATGCGGAAAATTAATCTTCCTCAAAATAGGCTATGATATGCTGTTTCAATAATAACTCCTGTTTTTGCAGACTTTCAGCCGGCGGATTTTCAACCAGCTTATAATGTGGCCATCCGGCGTCGTCGTGACCGTCGTATTCGTAATAACCGCTTTGCGCCAGCAGTGCACAGGTGGCTACATGCATCAGGTCCTGCTTCTGCTCTTTTGTAAAATCTTTTTCGGGCACATCACCCAGTTCGTTGATGCCGATGAGATACAGGATACCTTCCATATCCGGTTTTTTGCCAAAACGCTCAATCAGCATTTGCTCTACCCGATGCCATTTTTCGGTAAATTCTACTTCTTCTAACAGATTCATGGGTGCAAAGATAAAGCAATTTTTCACGTATGATTCAAGCGCATTTAACAAGGCAATACTATAGTGGAATCAGGAGAATATTGCACAAATCAAAATGCGATTGCAAAGCTTCAGTAATGTGATAGACTGAACAGTCTTTTTCCTTTACCTTTGCGCCCGATATGAAAAATAAAGCTTCCATTTTCCTCCTCGTTTTTTTTATGCTGCTGGGCATTGCATTCTTAAGTTTCTGGTACTTTCAGTATAAACAAATACCCAAGCGCCTGCCTACCTTTGGCAATCCCGGTCATCATGTTGAATCTTTTTCATTTACCAATCAGGAAGGCAAAACAGTGACCGATAAAGATCTGCAAGGTAAAATTTATGTGGTGGAATATTTTTTCACAACCTGAGAAGGGATTTGTCCACGGATGAATGAAAATATGTCTAAGGTGTATCAAACGTTTCGAGGGCAGCCCGATGTAGCCCTTCTTTCGCATACAGTAGATCCTGAAACCGATACGGTAGAACAGTTGAAACGTTATTCGCTGAAATTTGACGCCGATCCGTCGCAATGGAATTTTGTAACCGGCGACAAGATGGAATTGTATAAAATGGCCATCAACAGCTATCTGGTAACAGCCGTAGAAGACACTACCCAAAAAGATGTGATGCCCGACTTTATTCATTCAGAAAAATTTGTCCTGATAGACAAAGAAAAGCATATCAGGGGCAGCTATGACGGCACCAAGGAAAATGAAGTTAAAAAGCTGATCGAAGATATTAAGGAACTGCGAAAAGAATACGAATAAAAAAATTATACAGTCTGCGCCGTATCGCCGGTTTCATTTTGCTGCCGCATGTACATAAACAAAATGGCGTAGCTGAAAAAAGTAGACACAAAAAACAAATAATAATAAGGTACCTCCACCATATTATAAAAAAACACCAGCACAATCTTGAGGGTGCAAATACCAAAGAATGCAGTATTAAAGCGTATCTTCTTTTTAGTAATACTGTATAATATCAGCATCAGAAAAGGCAGTACTGCAGCTACACCGATCTGCAGGTAATGCAACAGGTTGATCTGCGATATATCAAAATAGCGGGCATAGCCTAAAAAATCCTGATAGTATTTACCGTTGTTGTTATTTGAACGCCAGGCATTGTCGACACCCACCTGATAGTCAGCCGGGATATTTAAAAAATATTCAGGTTGCCAGAATCCGAAGGGCAGTAAGAAGACAAAAAATATGATCAGTGCTACTACACCGGTGATGATATAGGCATTCCGTTTCGACTCATAAAAAAACACATACAGCACATACATGGGCACCCAGAAAAACAGCGAAAAGCGGCTCATGATGCAGCAAGCAATAGCGATCCCGATCAGTACCGGCTGCCTTTTAAATAGTGCATAAGCTAAAAACAAATAATATGCGATCACCAGACCTTCTTCGGTATGTCCGAACGTGATACGGTCTTTGATCAGCAGAAAATTGATCAGAAAAAACAACGAAACAAAAGCCGCGAGCAGCAGCAGCGGATTGCCGTTAAATTTTTTTGGAAAAAACTTGTATAGACAAAAAAGGCCCAGCAGAAAAAATACGATGGTCGTCCAGCGGATATCGATGTGCGCCCATTTAGCAACAGTGAATGGTAACCACATGAGGGGCAAATACGGCGGCGGCTTCCCATTCCAGATTTCCTGAATAGGTGCATAAATTTTTTGTCCGTCAATAAAGCGCTGGGTCATCACCTGTATTTGCGGCAGCATATCCGCATAATGCAGATCGATGGGCCAGGTGTCTATCATGAGCTTAACTTCTTTTATCACATATACACCCAGCAGCAAAAAGCAGGCCGGTATCAGCCATCTGTTGATCAGGCCGTTTCCTTTATCAGCTAGGGCAGTAACTGCTAAGTTGTGTCGGGACTTCAGGGGCGCGATCCCGATCAGCAATCCCGCCAGAAAATAACCGATGGCGACCATTTCCGTATTGAGATCGCTTTTTAGCAAATAGGTACAACACAGGGTTTCTGTCAGCGTAAGCAGGATGAGCAGCAGTACATTAATATCGTTTCTGGTGAAAGTCAATCGCATTCAGGTTGTAGTTAAAGTACACGAAGTTAAAGAATAATATAAAGTATAATGGCTTCTGTACAGTCCTTTTTACTGACAGGAAATCACAGCCATGTTTGACGACAAAATAAATTTGGAGCAATGTAAAGTATGCTTTACATTTGATTAATCAAAAAACATTCACGATGCAGTTTCTATTGCCGCACAGGTTTAAAAAGATTGGTGCTGTTATTGCACCCTTAGGTTTTTTAATATGGTTATGTATGCAACTGGGTTATGTGACCCGGTTACTGATTTTTATGGTTGGTGAAAACGCTGCTGAACAGGATAGTGCTGCCATCAGTATTGCAACGATAACCATTGCCATTATTTCGTTCTTTTCCTTTTTAGGTGGTGTCTACTTTGTGACTTTTTCAAAAGAGAAAGTTGAAGACGAAATGGTTGCCAGAACACGATTAGATAGCTTTCAATTGGCCGCACTGGTACAGCTTATTTCCATGATCGTTGGATTTTTGTCGATGATCATTATTAAAGAGCCCGATGAAGGCGGTTGGCTACTGTTCTTCATCGGAACAATTTTACTTTTCTGGATCTTCTTTATCGGACGCTTTAATTATATACTTCATATCAGGATCAGGGAATGAAAAACAACCTAAAGGAAGAGCGTACAAAAAAACAACTGACTCAAATTCAACTGGCAGAACTGGTGAATGTTTCAAGGCAAACAATTATCTCCATAGAATCCGGTCGCTATATCCCATCTGTGCTACTCTCATTAAAACTTGCTCAGGCCCTTGAAAATAAAGTAGAGATGTTGTTTGAACTGGAAGCATCCGATTAGCTGCACGAATCCCGTTACCGCAGTATGATTTGAGTTTCGTCAGCGAGAAAAGAAGCATCAGATTTTTATAACTAATTCGTTGTTTAGTATCCTCTCCAGCGGTCAACCTTTATACAAAACCACTATACCCTAAGCGCCCGGTATTGTGGCCAGAAGCGAATTGTTTTTTTAATCGTGTGTTCATTCAAAAAAATATAATTCCATTCCAAAAAAGTGTTTTAATTTTATTTATAAATTGAAAAATCACATGGACGAGAATTTAAGCGACGAAGACAGGGAAAAACTGCGGCTTGAAAATGAGATCCGGAAAATAAAAATGGAACTTGAAAAAGGTGCAAAGTTTATTGAAGACCCTGACATGCCTTCCCTGCCTCCTGAAATCGAAAACGAATTTTTAAATTATATCGAGCAGTTTGAAAAAATGCATGCCGATTCAAAACCGGTCTCTATTTATGACTCGATCGGTCAGCCTCCCTTTCCGAAGGCAGAAGAGCTGCAGGATACAGAGCTTTCTGAGCAGCTTGACAAACTGTATGAACTGTTAAATGAACATCAGATCGTAGTAGAATCTGTACATGAGGTAGACGACCGTGAGATGTACCGGTTTATCACTGAAGATCTGTTTAAGCATGAAGTATTTATGATCGAAAAACTGCCGGGCATGATGACCCATTTCACCTATGAAGAATTTTATCCGGATGATGTGAAAGATGTGATCGTACATATGGAAGAATTTTTTGATGCCTTTTTTGATCTCAGTGACGATGAAAATCTATACGAACAAAGTGTGTCGGATACAGGAGGCAATCAATGGCTGCATGAGTTCAGAGCTTCTTATTACAAACTGGACGTGCATTCCGTTTCAGTGAACGAAGTACAGATACACGAAGGCGATCCCGTGACGGCAAGCTGTGTATTTGATCTTGCAATGGATGCTTATACAGAAGGCAAAACAGAAAAACATATTTATAATGGCAGCGGCCGTGCAGCATTAGATTACACATCCGGCGGCTGGATGATTCAAAGTATTGAATTGCCTAAGGCAATCTGAATGCTGGCTCCACATTAAAATAATTTCTAAAATGGCATACAACGAAGAAACCGCAGACCGTATCCGCGCCATTCTATCAGATTTGACCAATCAGGTAACCGAAAAGAAAATGTTTAGCGGCATCTGCTTTATGATGGATGAAAAAATGTGCTGCGCAACGCATACCGATAAAAAAACAAATGAAGAACTGCTGCTTTGCCGCATTGGCGAGGCTGCTTATGAAACCGCCATAGAAAGAGATGAATGCATACCGATGGCGTTTACAGGTAAACCGATGAAGGGTTATCTGTATGTGCTAGAAAGCGGCTTCAGGCAGGATGCCGACCTGACTTACTGGTTGAAATTATGCTTAGACTTTAATCCGCAGGCCAGAAAAAGCAAGAAATAACATACCGGTTATTAGTTAGCCGCGATCATTTAGGCCTCCTATTTCTTTTTAAAATATTTCTGCAATTTTTCTTTTCTGTTGAGCGCCATCAGCATCATTACCGGCACAATCAGCAAGGTAATTACCGTAGCAAAACCCAATCCGAAGATCATAGTCCACGATAGCGGGCCCCAGAAGGCTACACTATCTCCACCAAAAAAGATATGCGGATTGCCGGTTTGAAACAGCAGGGCAAAATCCATATTGAGTCCCACGGCCAAAGGCACCAGTCCCAGCATGGTAGCTGTAGCGGTCAGTATAACAGGGGTCATACGGGTGCGGCCTGCCTCGATCAGCGCCTGACGGGGAGCCAGACCTTCATTCAGTTTAATATCGGCAAACTCAATCAGCAGGATACCATTCCGGACCACAATTCCCGCCAGCGCTACGATACCGATACCGGTCATCACGATCACAAAATCCATGCGGAAGATACCGATACCCAGCAGCACCCCGATAATACTCAGAATGATTTCACTCATGATGATGACGGTGCGGCTGAATGAATTGAACTGGGTGATCAGAATCAGAAAGATCAGCACCATCGAGATCAGCATGGCCGTACCCAGAAAAGCGCCGGTTTCTGCCTGCTCTTCCTGCTCACCACCCATTTTAATGTTGACACCTGCCGGTGCGTTAAACTGATTGATTTCATTCTGTATTTCAGCCACCACTTCATTGGGATTGAAACCATTCAGCACATTGGAAGAAACAGAAATAATCCGCTTTTCATCTTTACGTTTGATGCCACCATAAGTATTACCATATTTGAGATCTACGAAACTTCCTACCGGTACCTGTCTGATAGCACCGCCCATGGCCATATCACGATAGGTCATGTTGATGTTTTTTACAATATCGATATTGTTACGCTGATCGCGGTTCAGTCGTAACGTGATGGGATAATCATCATTGGCATCCTTAAACCGGGAGATCTCCAGTCCGAACATGGCAGTCCGTAAATCCTGTGTGATCATACCGGTACTAATGCCTTCAATATTCATCCGCGAACGGCTGACATCAAAAATGATCTCCGGTTTGTTGGCCTGAAAATCGCTTTTCAATTCTTCGACACCCGGTATTTGTTTATTGTCGAGATAATTTTTCAGCTTGCGGGAAGCTGAGATGAGGGTATCGATATTTTCGCCGGTCATTTCAATCAAAATAGGTTTGGCTGTAGGTGGACCGTTACTTTCTTTATCTACAGTTATTTTTGCTCCCGGAATATCTTTCACATTGGCCCTGATCTTATCAAGTAATGCCTGAGTGCTTTTGCCATGACGTTCGGCAAATTTTACAAATGAAACTGTGATCTTACCCCTGTTAGGATAGTCGCCGATCTCACCACTGTTCTGATCTGTGGCGCCTACTTTTACATTTGAGATCACGGAAGTTACCAGCGGGTTTTTCTTCTGCGTGGCCAGATCAATATCCAGTGCATTAAACACTTTTGATTCCAGTTGCTTCAACACTTCAATTGTTTTTTCCTGATCGGTACCTTCGGGCATGGTTAAATACACATAAGCAAAATTGGGTTCAGCAGAAGGAAAAAATACCACCTTCGGACTTCGTACAGAAATCAGTATCACCGATATTACCAGTAGTACCAGCACCGACGTAAAGGAAATGCCACGATGATCAAGGGCCCATGACAGTGTGCGGATATACGCATTTTGTACGGCAGGCCATACCTTGGTTTGAAATGAATGGATGAGTTTTACAAGTACATACTTGTTGAGCAAAAACAGCA
>JADYYU010000435.1 GCA_020853515.1 Chitinophagaceae bacterium
GCTGTTTATGAAGTAACGAATTCGGTTAATAATAATCCGCAACTGACCGATCAGTATGTAAATATTTCAAACGCACCACCTCCACCGGACGGTGATCAAAAAGGCACTAATTACAAATTAGATATGGGAGATAACCGCGGTATGGATGGATTTTATCTGAACGGAACCATCCATTATGTATTCCATTGCAGCGGCCCGGGCAACTATGGTTCAGTGAGTTATTCGAGATTGAAAAAAAATGGGGCTAATTGGGCTGTTGCCAATAATCAGATCATTTCGGTTCCAAATAAGGATATTGGCTTTCCGTCAGTTGGCTCATTTGGCTGGACGAACAATGATCAGTCTGCACTGATTTATTTCAACTATTCTTCTACCACTGACTACCCTGGTATGAAAGCAATTTATGCCAGTGACAATTTTCAGTTATCAAATCCTATTGAAGTGAAAACAGGATTGGGCTATTCAAATTTACTCGATAACGGACTTGCCCGCTGGGGAGACTACTCCGCAGTTACAAGAGTTCATAATGCTGCTAAGCCCACTGTTTGGGTATTTGGTATGTATGGTGCTGCCAATCACACCTGGGTGAATCATTTTGCCAAATTAACTACAGCAGGCTGGCCTACAGCAACGGAAGAGTTGGAAACAGCAGAAAATACAGCAAATAATGTAACCATTTATCCTAATCCGGTAGTGGAGGATATCTATAGTATTTCTCTTAACTTACCTGAAAATGGTAATCTTGTTATTAATCTGATGGATATCAACGGCAGGTATGTAAAAACGATTTATAAAGAAAATGCAGTCAAAGGCGACAATCTTTTTTCCTTTAATAAAGGCGCCCTGCCTGCAGGTAACTATTTTGTGAACATCGTTCAAAATGAAAAATTAATCAGCAATGAAAAAATATCTGTTATCCGCTAGTCTGATCTTGTTTACCCTTCTGCTGATCACTGATTTTGATAGTCAGGCTTTTTGCCGTAAAAAAAGAAAAAAGCGAACCCAAACATCTAAAGTGGCACCGGCTGATAGCAATAAAGCTGTCAGGGCTCCGGGCGTCAAAAATCAGCATGAATTAGATTCTATCAAACGTTCAAAAGTTAAACAGCCTCAATAATTTTTTATGATCGAAGTACAAAGATTTCCGGTTCAGTTTACACCCGCAGCGATTGCAGAATTAAAACGGATTGAAGCTGATATTACAGACCACAAAGTGTTGCGTGTGGGCGTCAAAGGCGGTGGCTGCAGTGGTATGACCTATGTGCTTGAACACGATGTGCCACAGGAGAACGACCTTGTTTTTGAAATTGATGGATTACCAGGTGTGATGAATAAAGCACATGAACTTTACCTGTCAGGTATGACTGTAGAATTTGAAGGCGGATTGAATTCGAGGGGTTTTACATTTAAAAATCCAAATGCCAGCAGTACCTGCGGTTGTGGCACCAGCTTTGCAGTTTAATCTTTATTGATCCCAGCTTCCAATTTTCCCAAATACCAGTAAGGTAGTGGTGTCATTGCTGATATTGTCTGGATCGTGAATGATGTAATAGCCTTTGAAGCTACCAAGAAAAAAATCGGCAAATGGCAGGTAAGTTACTTCGGTGCCTACCGGTTTGTTGTTGACCATCGTGCCCAGATCGATCACCGGATTTCCACTGTATCCAAATGGCTCTGAAGTATCAGCTACATGAATGTGCAATTTGTAATCTTTGCTTAAATCCCCCCCGGTCAGGTCAGTAAAAAATTGCATCAGATCACCTTTATCCTGTACGTAAATATTTGAAACTAAGTCTGCTGTCGGATGTGAACCAGTATATGAAGGGTTGGCCGTGAAAGTCAGATAGCGGGTAGACATTACCTTTTGCCGCTTACAGCTCGCGAACATGAACAAACCACAAACAACTAGGAATAAGATGTTACGCTTCATGCTGTTTTGTTAAGAGTTGCTCTACCAGTTCTGTACTAACGCCTGTAAATGAAAATCCACCATCATGAAATAAATTCTGCATGGTAACTTTCCGGGTCAGGTCACTAAAGAGAGTAAGACAATAATCGGCGCATTCTTCCGCGTTAGCATTGCCTAACGGTGACAGTTTTTCGGCATAGTGAAAAAATGCATCAAACCCTTCTACCCCGCTTCCCGCCGTGGTTAGTGTAGGTGATTGAGAAATTGTATTCACTCTCACTTTCTTTTTAAAGCCATATTGGAAACCAAAACTTCGCGCGATGCTCTCAAGCAATGCCTTGGCATCAGCCATATCATTATAGCCCGGAAATGTGCGTTGCGCCGCAATATATGATAATGCCACCACGGAAGCCCATTCGTTGAGCGCATCCAGCTTCATGGCGCTCTGCATTACTTTGTGAAAAGAAAGTGCGGAGATATCAATTGTTTTCAAAAAATTCTCATAATTGGTTTCCGTATAAGGAATTTTTTTACGGACATTCGGACTCATACCGATAGAATGCAACACGAAATCAATTTTGCCGCCCAGAACTTCCATACTTTGCGCAAATACTTGTTCAAGATCGGTCGATGAAGTGGCGTCCGCTCCAATAACGACTGCATGATTACACAGATCCGCTAACTCATTGATCTTGCCCATTCGCAGCGCGATCGGTGCATTACTCAGCGTAAACACAGCACCTTCTTCATGACATTTCAGGGCAATCTGCCAGGCCATCGATTTCTCGTCTAGCGCACCAAAAATAATTCCTCTTTTTCCTTTTAATAAATTATAAGCCATATGCTACTTGTCAGTTTTTGAAAGGTTAAAATTACAGATAAACTTTCAATTAAGTCAAATTGATTGCTGTGAATTTCGAATATTATTCGATGCTTCGCAAAAACAGTTCAGGGAATGCGTCCTGCTGCGAAATGGTCAATTATTAAAAGACAACTTATACTTTGCCAAAATGATGATTCCTGATGATCTGGTCAGCGCTTAGATATCTTTGCATCCTTCAGGGTAATGTTGATTTTCATACAGGCTGCTAAACAAGGTAAAGCAACCATTCTATTTCACCAGTTGTTGCGGCAATCGTAACCACCATTTTTCTTATTTACAGTTTTCATTAGCATCAGTGAAGTTGACAGGAAGCAGGAGTGACTCCCTGCGTTGCCAATAGCCTGTATTTATCAAAAATAACAGAAAGAGCGTCTGGAGGCGAACATGATTTTTACAAGGGCAAACTGTTTGCCGTAATGCCAATGATGCCTTTAATATTTGTAATTTTATAGATCGTAAAATTTTGGTTCGATTCAAGTCCATCACCGTAAATAACCTGTGTGGGCGTGGTGATCCGCACGAATTTTTCTGTATAAAACTTTTGAAGTTTTTCATTCCAAACCAGTTCCTCAGTATTCAGTTGTTCTTTTTTAATATTGGTAACCACCACACTATCGCGAACCAGCACATTGCCGCTTTGTTCAAAATACTTGCCGTACTTGGCGGTCAGCACACTTTGTACTTGCAAGGTATCGTTATAGAATTCAACTTTCAAGCCTTTACTCATTTCAATGTAGGTAGGATTTACATTCTGAATATGCTGAAAGTTTTTTGTAAAAAGACGTGCCTTGGTGAGGCCATCTTTGCTGTAAATAATGGTTACTTCTTCAGCCCGTTCCACATTCAGAATACTTTGATCAAGGGCTGCTTTATACTTGCTAAGGTCATTTTTACATCCTGTTACCACCAGAGCTGAAATTAACAGCAGCAGGTATGACGGCATTTTGAACAACGCATGAAATAAGACAGGTATTTTTTTCAAAGAAATCAGTATTAGTCGTACTTGGCCTTCATAAACCATTTGTCATTGAAGGTGAAGCCAATGGTAATATGGGTAAAATTTTCTTTTAGCAACCCATTACTGATATTACCTCTGCTGCCCACTTCAAGGGCCGCATTGATCTGTCCGATGGTATTGACCGTTCTCCTGATTGGATATCCGATACCAAAGGTTCCTGCAGTTCGTGATAATTGGTAACCATCAAAACTCAGGTTGTCTTTTCCGGTGTA
>JADYYU010000436.1 GCA_020853515.1 Chitinophagaceae bacterium
TGATCGTGGTGCAAAAAGGAAAAGAAAAGATTGTGACCGATATTTTCGAAAAGTGGGATATTCATTGTGAAGAGATCGGTGTAGTAACAAAAGAACCGCTGTTGAAATTTTTTATGCATGATGAACTGGTGGCAGAAGTACCTGCAGAAAGTCTGGTACTGGGAGGCGGAGCCCCGGTATACGAACGTGAATATACACAACCTTCCTACTTTGAAGAAAGAGACCGCTTTGACATCGCTCAAATTGCTGTTCCGGACGATCTGCAGGCAGTGGCACGACAACTCGTTTGCCTGCCGAATATTGCAGGTAAAAGATGGATCTATGAACAATATGACAGCATGGTAGGTACCGCCAATGGCAGCACTAATTTGCCTTCTGATTCTGCAGTGGTATGGGTACGCGAAACCCAGAAAGGAATTGCCTGTACTGTGGACTGCAATAGCCGTTATGTACATGCCGATCCATATGTCGGGGGTATGATCGCTGTGAGTGAAGCGGCACGCAATATCGTTTGCAGCGGTGCCATCCCGGCCGCTATTACCAACTGTTTAAACTTTGGCAACCCCTACAATCCGGAGGTTTACTACCAGTTTGTGTATGCCTTGAAAGGCATGAGTGACGCCTGTATCAAACTGGATACTCCAGTAACCGGGGGCAATGTCAGCTTTTATAATCAATCGCCTGACGGAGCGGTTTATCCGACACCCACAATTGGCATGGTGGGTATGATAGAAGACATACAGTTACGGATGACCATGGATTTTAAAGAAGCAGGCGACCTCATTTATCTGGCAGGCAGTAGCAAAAACTGCATAGGCAGCAGCGAGTACCTCCATAAGATCTGCGGCGTCACCTTATCTCCTGCCCCTGTATTTGACCTGAACGAAGAGCATGCTGTGCAGCAGCAAATTCTGTCGCTCATTCATCATCAGCAAATTGTTTCTGCTCATGATATTGCCGAAGGCGGCTTGTTTGTTTCACTGCTTGAAAGCGCCAAGCTAAGAGGCTTGGGTTTTGATATTCATTCAACTCCGGAAATCAGAAAAGATGCCTATTTATTTGGTGAAAGTCAAAGCAGAATAGTGATCAGTATAAAGCCGGACATGAAAGAAAATTTCGAAAATGCGATGAAAGGACATCCACTTGAATTTTTAGGTACCGTGACAGCTCAGGATATCTTAGTTGACCAGCAAAACTGGGGTGCTATCAGCGAATGGGCGAAACTGTATGATGAAGCGATCGAAAAAATGATCGCATAAAAAATGCGAAGCTGCTTCATGGCAGACTGCAATCGGCAGAACGTCACTTATTGCATCGGTACATTCATCACCACGGTGGTGCCTTTACCCGGCACACTGTCCCAATGGATATCCCCTTTCAGAAACTGAATTCTTTTTTGCATATTGCTGATACCGATTCCTGCCTTTTCGTTCAATGTGGACAGGTCGAAGCCTTTGCCGTTATCTTCTATTGTCACATCCAGTTCCTGATGATCGATCAGAATTGAAATATTCAGTTCAGACGCATCCGCATGTTTTAATACATTGTTGACGCATTCCTGAATAATGCGGTACAAAAATATTTCTGTATTGGAATCTATGGGAGTATTCAGGCCATCCGTGAATAATTGCACTTTTAATTTTTGCTGATTGATACTGTCCAGAAAACTGCGTACTGCAATACCCAGGCCATTCTTAAGCAACGCATTAGGCATCATATTATGGCTGATCGAACGCACTTCACCCACCGAATCTGCAACCAGCCCGATGGCATTTTTGTAAGTCAGTGCGTCGGTATCATTCTTGAAATTCAGTTTATCGGTCAGTGATTCCAGATTCATTTTGGCCGCGGTCATGTATTGCCCTACCCCATCGTGCAGATCCGATGCAATGCGTTGTCTTTCATTTTCCTCCGCTTCTATAATTGCTTTTGTTGATTTGTTTTGTTCCTGTATCAGCGTTTCCTGCAGTTGATTCTTATATTTAAGTTTACGTCTTACGAGAGCGCTGTAAAGAAGGGCCAAACCCAGCAGCAACAAACCAATACCGGCCATGAGATAGGTATTTTTAATTTTCTCATCCTTAATTTTCAGATCCTTCTTCTGCGTTTCATACTTAATATTCAGCTCTTCCATTTTCTCTTTGACTTCCACGCTACTCAGTGAGTCTCGCATTTTCACAAACTTTTTCAAATAGGCCAGCGCTGAGTCCGGCTTCTTATTCCGGTCAAAATTGATATACATCATCTGAAAGGCATCTACGATCTGTTTGGTGTTTTTTATTTTTGCCGCCTGCGCATACCCTTTTCTCACCCAGTCTTCGCTTTCCGCAGCTTTGCCCAGTTTGCTCTGATTGCCACCCATATAAAAATAGGAGTAGGCCAGTTCATTCTGCTCATTGTTGCGCTCGCGGTTTGCGATCGACTGCAGCAGATAAGGAGTTGCCTTTATGCTTTGTCCCGCCCTGTCGTACATGGTACCCAGCTCGCTGAGGGCATAGGAAATGGATGACGAGTCGCCTGAAAGATAAGCGTACTCCAAAGCCTTTTCATTGTACTCGATGCCTTCCTTATACTTTTCCTGCTCGCGGTAAATAATGCCGATATTACCATAGCTTTTTGCGATCTTACGGTTGTTCTTCAGTCGCTTTGCAATATCAATGGCCTGAGTATGATACTCCTTAGCCCGATCGAGGTTTTTCATCGTAACTGATAAAATCCCCAGTTGTGTGAGTGTGGAATATAAAAGCGTATCATTCTTCATTTCATCTGCCTTGCTGCTGGCCTGCAACAAAGCCTTTAACGCCTCTTCGTACTTTGACTTTCTTCTTAAAACCGAACCTTTACTGGTGTAGCTATAGATAAATAATTTATTTCCTTCGTATGTATTGTCGGTGTACTTCAGTGCAGTGGTAATATCTTCGAGCGCTTCGTCAAAATGTCCAGCTTTTTCCTCATAGTTAGCCCGTTGCTGATACACAAACCCGATCAGCGGGTCAACTTTCATTTTTCGGGCATTAGCAAGCGCCTGCTCTAAAAAAGGAAGGGCCTTCGATGGCTCATTTTCTGTGTATAAAATCGCTAGTTTAAACTGAATATTGTATTGCTGTTCAGTAGTCAATGTTTTACTGTTCAGTGCATTTAGCAACGAATCAATTACTTTTGCCTGGGCCAATAAGCGGGAACGACCTCCGAACAGCAGGACGGCGATCAACAGATAAAATTTCAGGAATTTCATACAGCTTTTTCTTTGCAAAATAGGGCGCATTTTTTATACAGCCTAATTTGACAGAATAAAGGAAAGACTACATGCTTATTTACCTTTCAGGATCCCTTCGTATTTATTTTGTTCTGACAGCACATTGATCGCTTCAATCACTTCATCGTCTTCTTTTAACTGGTTTTGCAGCCGGCCCCTTTGATAGTAATAACGGGTAACGATTTCACCCTGGAGCAATTGCATGATCTCCTTTTTGTTTTTGATCAGATCCTGCTTTTTATCGTGATTCAAGGTTTTTTGTAACAGCTCAAAATCACTTTTAACGCCATCGAAATAATTTTCTTTAATGGCAGTTTCTTTAAAGGCAGTCAACGATTCTTCTGTTTTGGTTTTATACGAGTAATCTTTCCCGTCTAACCATTTCACAAATTCGTTGAAGTCGTTTTCAGTAA
>JADYYU010000437.1 GCA_020853515.1 Chitinophagaceae bacterium
TTCATCCCTTTTAAAATAAATTTCATTATTTATTGTCTGGTGCTTGTCGGTGCATATAAATTAATTCAAACTTACAACTCCGCTACCAATTCATTTATTGCACTCACTATTTTAATGGCAAAAATTGCCCTGATCTTTTCTGCCATCGTAGTGGTCGTTTCCTTTCTGTCCACCTTCATCTGTAGTCTCTATTTTGCCTATCAAAAAATAGCTGTTGATTCACCGCTTGAAATTGCTATGCATACCGACCTGCAGGAAAATGACGTATTGAAAATAACGACCAGAATTGAAATGGCGCTGAAACCGATATTAGGATTTGTTAGTGTGAAGCTATTTTACGATAAGCTGTTCAGCACCGAAAAATACTTATTAAGTAACCGCATCAAAAAACAGTTTATACCTTTCAGAAGCGGGCTTGCCGGCGAAAACAAACTCGCCTTGCCTCATATCAAAGAATACACCTTTTCGCATGCTATTGTGTATTTTGAAGACATGCTGAAGTTTTTTTCATTTGCTGTGCCTGCCAAATTACAGCATAGTGTGGTAAACCTGCCACATTCAATCCTGCACCAGCCAGAAGAACATTTACCCAAAAAAACAGAAGAGGAAAAGATACGCATTGAGCAACTGCGCAGGGTTGAAGGCGAGCTTTTGAACTATAAAAAATTTGAAGATTCGGATGATGTAAGACGGATTGTATGGAAAATTTTTGCGAAGAATAAAGAACTGGTGGTTCGAACGCCCGAGATCATGGATCCGTTTGCTTCCCATGTGTATATGTACGCCTCGTTTTTCAATTCATTTTCATATGAGCAGTATTACGATTACAGTATGATTATGCTTAATTACTTTAAAAATTGTGTATGGACTATTTATGACACCCTCACAAAAAAAGAGTTTGAAGTAAAATATATCGCTGACCAATCGGTCAATTCAAAGGCAGATCTTTCAGCCAAAGTCCAGTACACCATCACGCTCTCTGATTGGCATCAGGATCAGACACTCACAGATTATTACCGTCCGAAAAATGCCAGTATTTTGTGTATCCATTCCTTTACGGCCCTGTCGGATGTGGAAAGTCTGATCAATAACTATGAAAGCGGTACAACGATTTTTTTTGCGCAGATGAGCAAAGTATTTAAAAGTTATTACTTGTTCAACTGGCTGATGCGCATTTTTTTTCGCGCACCAAAAGATTCACTTTCCGGTTTGAAGTCAAAATGGGCCTTGCACCCGCTAAAATTTAAAGTGCAGCAAAACGAACAGAAAATTATCAGATTGCTCAAACAACATGATATTAATTTTGAAGTATTATAAATGAAAGTATTAAAAGACATATCAATCACCCGTTTCTTCGCGCAAATCATTTTTTTGCTCTTGCCAACAGCGGCTGTAGTCACCTTTATATTATGGAACAGCAATCAATATTTTACCTTGCTGCGGTCGCAGTGGTTTTCGCAGGCCGTCTATTTTTCAATGGGCATGGTAGTTTCCTATTTTCTTTTCCAGTTCAGATTCCGGTTTTTACCCCTGATGCTCAGCTTGATTTTCATGCTGTTTTCAATTTACAAAATACTGGATAATTATACGATCGGTGAATTTGACGGGTTCTTTATATCAGTGCAGTTTCTGATTTTTGCCAACTTATTTACCTTCGGCTTTCTGTGCGGATGGGGCTTGCAGCGCATTTCGTTTTCCCCGATTGTACTTTCAGCCATCTTATTTCTGCTCAGTATCTTTTTGATCTCAAAAACAGGTGAAATTACAGTGAATAAATTGTTGCAGTACTTATCGCCTGTGGTGCTTTATACTATTTATATTGTCTATACCAACGAATCATTAAAAAATACAGAAAGTACCCGGGGCATTTTCTGGTGGCGATTCACAAAGCGCCTGATCTTATTTTGTACTTTCATGCTGCTGATTTTCGGGGCCGTTATTTTTTTTATGTACGACGAGATGAATGCGCGTGTTGACGAATTTGGGGGCAATGCAAAAGAAGGTGAAAATCAAATGCTGCAAACCAAAAAAGATCAGTCTGTTAAAAACAGGGAATCGATGGGGCTTGGCGGCAATAACAACAGAAATAAAAATCCTGAACCACTATTTTGTGCGCATATCGAAAGTTATATACCGGGCACCGAAATACCAAACCCATTGTATCTGACCGCTTACCATTTTACAAAATTTGATACGGCCACCGAAACTTTTGAACGGGATAGCAGTAACGTACTGAATGATGAATTTGTACCAAACCCGGCTGCCATCCCCCTCTTTTTTACCGTTAAGGACAGCAGCCGGATAACCAAAGCGCTGGGCACTAAAAATAAGAAAACCGTAGAAATTGAAGTGTATAAAAAGCGGCTTTCTCCGGATGCATTTGTGGCGCCCAGCACCTCCTTTTTTGTGCAGCCGATTACCGTAGAAAAAGATTTTCAGAAAGAATTTACATCCGGATACCGGAGCAAAAGTTATGTATCTGATCTTAACAGTGCCTACTTTATTTACAATTCACCCAATCCTGAAA
>JADYYU010000438.1 GCA_020853515.1 Chitinophagaceae bacterium
CTCCCTTGTTTTTAATTGACGTACATGATAACACATACGTTCAAAATTAGCAAAAGCGGGCCATTAATAAAAAGCAATTTTCAGCCAAAAAACATTTTCTGCATGACATGGAAGTCGTTGTGGCCAAAGTTGCACAAATTTAATTCCGCTGACATTGTATCTTCGTATCTAAATCTGTCAATATTTTGAAAGTTACTTTTCTGGGTACCGGAACTTCTCAGGGTGTACCGGTTATTGCGTGTGAATGCCGGGTTTGCGTGTCGGACCATAAAAAAGATCAGCGGCTGCGGTCGTCCCTGCTGATCGAAACAGAAACCACCACAGTGGTGATTGACTCCGGTCCGGATTTCCGGCAGCAAATGCTGGCCTCCGGTATTAAAAAACTGGATGGTATTTTGTACACGCACTCACATAAAGATCATCTGGCCGGACTCGACGATGTACGGGCATTTAATCATCTGCAGCAAAAGCCTGCCGAACTCTATGCCAGTGCAGCAACACAGCACGCCATCAAACAGGAATTTGCCTACATTTTTCAACGAAAAGATTACCCAGGCGTACCTCAGGTAAATTTGAATACGATCGACAAAAACAGCCGGATCTGCATCGGTGATATTGATATCGACGTGATAGAAGTGATGCATCATCAGATGCCTGTGCTGGGTTTTCGTTTTCGCGATTTCACTTACATAACGGACGCCAACTTTATTGCACCTGCAGAAGTTGCAAAAATTGCAGGATCGAAATACCTGGTACTCAATGCCCTCAGACGTGAGCAGCATATCTCGCATTTTACCTTGTCTGAAGCACTTGCAATTGCCTCAACAATTCAGGCCGATCAGACTTATTTTACCCATATCAGCCATCAGATGGGATTACATCATGAAGTGCAGAACGAATTGCCGGCCTCGGTAAATTTAGCCTACGATATGCTTTCTTTAGAGATATAATTCACTATTTTTACAACCGTAATATATTTTATGGATACACGAAACAAACCAATTATCAACGTATCATATTCATACAATCCGCTGGAAGAAACGCTGGAATATGAAATGAAAAAAAAAGCTGTTTTTATCGGTATCCCAAAAGAAAATTCATTTCAGGAAAACAGAATCGCGCTCACGCCGCAAGCCGTATCGGTTATAGTCAATAATGGCAACAGGGTAGTGGTGGAGCACCATGCAGGCCTTGCCTCATCCTTTACAGATAACGACTATTCTGAAGCCGGTGCGCAGATTGTGTATGACAAGCGAGAGATCTTTAATGCCGATATTATCTTAAAAACAGCCCCGATCAACCATGATGAACTTGACTTACTGAAAGAAAATCAGATCATCTTTTCGCCTATTCATATCACTTCGCTCAGCAAGGAATATCTCGAAAAATGTTTGCAGAAAAAGATCATCGGTATCGCGCTGGGTAATATCAAAGACGATGCGGGTAACTATCCGATTGTACGCTCTATGAGTCAAATAGCCGGTGTTTTTTCAATTCAGATTGCCTCCCGCTATTTAAGCAATAATAAAGACGGCAAAGGTGTACTTATGGGTGGTATTGCCGGTGTACCTCCCGCAAATGTAGTCATCATAGGTGCTGGCATGGTAGGCGAGTATGCTACAAGAACCGCCCTTGGATGCGGTGCTCAGGTGAAGGTATTTGACAATTCAATCTACAGACTGATGCGTTTGCAAAGAGTAGTAGGGCAAACTGTGTTTACCTCAGTCCTCGATCCCATACAGCTCACAAGTGCATTAAAAGAGGCCGATGTAGCGATTGGTGCACTGAAGCCGCAAAAAGGCATCGTGCCGATGGTAGTAACGGAATCCATGGTTGAAAAAATGAAAGAAGGCTCGGTGATCATTGATGTCAGCATCGATAACGGCGGTTGCTTTGAAACCTCAGAGCTCACATCACATGAGGAACCTACTTTTGTGAAACACGGCGTTGTACATTACTGTGTCCCGAACATCGCCTCTGGCGTTTCCCGTACTGCTTCCACAGCCATTAGTAATATTCTGATGCCGCTGATTCTTTCATGTGCTGATACAGCAGGCGGTGCCGATACCATTTTACAAAATAAACCCGGTTTACTGGCGGCAACCTATCTGTATAAAGGCAAAATGACGAGCAAAATCCTTTCACAAAAATTTGAGATTAAATACACAGACTTAAACCTTATCTTGTCCACCAATTTATGATTATATGCCAGCAAGAAGATATAACAAGACAATAGCCGGTTACCATATCCTGATGATACTGTCCGCCCTGGATCACGAATTTCATATTGAAGAGGAAAAGATCATCCGCGAATATTTATTTCAGGAATTTCCCTTCAAGGTAGATCTCGACAAGGAGATGGAGGTGATCAGTTCATTGGGCCACGATGACTGGCACACCCATATGGTAAAGTGCATCGATGATTTTTATGCCGACTCCACTGAAGAAGAAAGAAACAGCTTTCTAAAATTTGCTGTTTATCTTGTAAAAGCCGACCAGGAGATCACGGAATCTGAAAATGAGTATTTAAAACTATTGTTCGATGCCTGGGATTTTTCGCGCGAATAAATGTGTATTCCGGTAGTAAATTAACAATGCTACGGCAATGATCACAGCAGTACTAGCGGTAAAAGCCAGCATGTAAACAGGCCCCAATTTATACCATATAAGACCTGCACAAGCATTGGCCAGCAGAAGACAAAGACTGTTGATTCCTTCGTAAAAACCAATAGCATTGGATTTGTATGAAGAATGTACTTTTTCGATCAGCAATACTTTTATGATACCTTGTGTAAAGGCATAATACAAACCATAAAGCCAAAAGGCGATATCTAAGGGAATCTTTGACGGAAAAAATGCCATCAGCACATAAGTGGCCGCATAAAACAACAAACCTGCACTCAGCACTGTCTTCTTGTTCATGCAATCAGCCATTTTCCCTATCGGAAAAGCCGCTAGGGCAAAAACCAGATTAAACAGGATATACATCATCAGCACTTCACTCTCCGGCATACCAGCTTCCTTTGCCCGGAGCAATAAAAACATATCCGAACTGTTCACAACAGCGAATAACAGCACAAACACCAGGAATACAAGATACCTGCGGGGGGCCGTTTTATAAAATGAAAAATGCCGGAACAAG
>JADYYU010000439.1 GCA_020853515.1 Chitinophagaceae bacterium
GACCTTCACTAACCGGTTTCCGATTACGATAGCTGCCGGCACAAAATTTTCGTTCAGACGCACCGCTGATCCAAACGATCCCACCAATCTCATTTATCAGCATACCTTGCCCAAAGATCTTGCCCCAGCGGAAATCTACTCCTTTGATGTGATCGTGAACAACAATTTTTTAAGTGATACCCTGTTTCAGTTTCTGGAACAATTTTCGTCGCCCGGTGCAAATAATGTCTATTTTGCCGGTAATAAGTCTGAATTAAAAGTAGATGTCAAAATCATCGACATCAACCGGGTAGAACTGCATGCTGGTAAGTCGCTGGTAGAAACGGATACCTTAGACATCGATTTTTCAAAGGAAGATACCGGCACAGATACCGCTTCATACGGGAAAGTGAATTTTTTTGTAGAAAATGCCTTGCCGGTCAATTTCGGTATTCAGATCTACTTTCTCGATCCTGTGAATTCGACGATCACTGATTCCCTGCTCAATACTCCGCTGAATATTCAGGGTTGTAATACCAATGCAGCAGGCGATCCAACAGGCAGCATTGCCGCAAAAACTTCAATCAGCATTAACACAGCGAGAATCACAGAGATTAAAAAATCAAGAAAGGCCATTCTATCCTACAAGTTAAATACGCTCGGCTATCCGCCGCCTTATGTGGTATTAAGCGATAAAACCTATCTCAAACTGCAGATCACCGGCGACCTTCACCTGGCGTTTAACCTCAATTCACTATAGCACCCCATGAAAATTCATCTGATACCCTTTGCCATATGCTTATTTGTATGCAAACTTTCTGTTGCACAATTTAATTTTTCTCAGATTCAGAACCAGCATACCCACAATCTGGCCGCAGCGCAATTACCTTCACTGCTGGGTGATGATATACGCACCTGCGAAGTACATCTGTTCAGTCCATATATTGGTTTTGCGAATAATTTTATATCAGCCTACGATCTGCAGCAATTGTCTTCGTCAGGAAATTTATCAAATACCTACATCGACAATATCCTGAATAAAATTCCGAAACAGGGCAGCATTTGGGCAGGCGCCGATATTCCCCTGCTGAACGTTTTCTTTAATATCAATAAGAAAAATCATGAACGTTTTCTGTCGTTCGGACTCGGGATGCGTGAAAAGATCGATTTTAATTTTACACTCAATAAAGATCTGCTGTCGCTGTTGTACAAGGGCAATAAACAATTTGCCGGTCAGACGGTCAATCTTGCACCTTCCCTGAATTTTCTTTTTTACAACGAGTATTTTCTGGCGGCTGCCGGCCAGTTCAATCTGTCACTGCCCGCAACCAAACTCAAGCTGATCACCATCAAGCCGGCTGTCAGATTGCGATACCTGAAAGGAATTGCCAGTATCGATATGCCTGAAGCAAATATCAGCATGTACACAGATCCGGAAGGAAGATTTATTGATCTGACTACAAAGCTGCAGGTCAACATGGCCGCATCTGTAGACACACCGGATGCAGAAAGTACCCTCGGAAATATAAATCTCAACAGTTTAAAAGGACCTGGCAAGGGCTTTGGGCTGGATATTGGGGTAGGTGTTACCTTATTGGAAAATTTACAATTGCATGCTGCAATGATAGATATGGGGAGTATCCATTTTACCCGAAATACGATCAATTACACCAAGCACGCAAGTTATACCTACGATGGCGTTGATTTTAATCAGGACGATAAGAGTGTCAGAGCGGCTGACCTTGAAAATCTGATACAGCCGGAAAAGACGTATAACAGTTACCGGCAAAAGCTGCCCACACGATTTGTATTAAGCGGGTTTTATGGCCTGGGCAAAAAAACAAAAAGAGCGGTGCCTTATTACAAACATAATGTCACGTTTACTTACGTGCAGGGCTTCCGCAATTACTTGTCGGCTACGACTCAACCCGCTTTAAATATCGGTTATGCGTATAATTTGCGCAATCTTGTAAATGCGGGTCTGGGCTTCACTTTCGGCGGTTTAAATAAAATACAGGGCGGTGCACAACTAGGTTTGCGGCTGGGTGCTGTCAAACTGGGTTTTGCTTCTAACAATCTGCTGCCGGTTTTGACTTCAAAAGCAGGACGGGGTACCGATTTTAATCTCTATCTTGGGTTTTATTTTTAACCACCAACTCTAAAAAGTAATTTTTAGCTTAAAAAGGAGTGGATTATCTTTGAGAGCTTAACGAATACTCTATCTTTCAGCAAGCAACTTCTACAAATGATAAATACTCCCAGATTTTTAACCTTCATTTTCTTACTTAATTTAATTTATTTTAATTCCATAGCGCAAGACGAAAAGGTCTATCGGCTGAATCAGGCCAGCCACTTTTGTACAGCATCAATTTCTTTGCTCAAAGGGGGGCAGTTTATATATGAAAGAGGATGCGAAGGCAGTTCATTCACTTGTTTTGGTAAGTGGTTTAAAACAGGTAATACAATACGGCTTGAACCGGCAGACAACAAGAATTTTGTGATCATCAGGTATTTCGAAGCCGGTCCGCCCAAAGATGGGCATTCAGGTATGAAAGTCATCGACATAGCGGGCAAAGACATGAGCCAAAAAATGAAGTACACCATGCTCGA
>JADYYU010000440.1 GCA_020853515.1 Chitinophagaceae bacterium
TCTGAAGACAGAAAGTGTCTGTAGCCCTAAGATTTCTAAATGCGGTAACAGCTTAGCTTTTCTTTTCACATACTAGCTGACTATATATAAAAAGTTAACTTTGAATTGGATGGATGCTTTGTTTGACTAACGTTTTAACTCGGCATCTATTTGCTGCTGCAATTTCATAATTTTACTTTTCACTTCTGTATAAGTGGCTATCATAAAGTTTCGGTTGGCAGCCATTCGAGATAAATCTATTAAAAGTATTTTCTTTTCTGCAGCGGTAACATTTAACGGAATACTAATACCACCTACTTTTCCGTTAGTATCCAACATAAAATCCGGAACCATCAGTTGGCTAAAATCATGCTGATAATGCTGAAAAAACTGTAGTTCGGCATAATCTTCCTCTAATTTTCTCAATGAGTTATAATCATTCTCATAGAGTGATAAAATTTTTGTTCTCAGAGAATCATTTTGAATAATTTCCAGCCCCTTCGATTTTAAAGTCTGATAGCCAGAAATGTTCTGAACCGATATAAAGTCTCTTAATAAATTAAAATAATGATATCCTATCGAATCGCTGTTTGATCGCTTATTCAGAATGAGTTGGCTGAAAAAAACAGCCGCTTGCAGACCGGCTCTGTGACCAGCAGCATTTACGTCAATATCGCTCATATCTTGCTGTAAGCCCCTGTTGATCTCATAAAGTATTTTGATCTCTGTATGATGATCTTTTCTGTTCTCATTCCAATTGTCGAGTGTAAATGCCGCAAAGATGCCGACAAAAATGGTTAGAAATTCAAATCCATATTTTTTAATCGTTTCAATTTTTGTTTTGTCCATGTTCAGAATAAATAATGCACTTCCCCTCCCCCAGGTAACTTTAATATTATTCAGGCTGTATGCGTACAGTTAGACTACCTGTAGTTCCAGCCATTAAGCGGCCAAATATAATATAATAATATTATACAAAGCTCCTCATGACTATTCGACTGTTTTATTGCCCGGACTTGTAAAGATGTAGCGTCTAATCAATTGCGTTACCTGAACTACTTCACCAAAATTCATTGCAAGCTTATTCATCCTCTAACTCTACAAACTTAAATTTCTCTTTGGTGGCCGCATCAAAAATATCAGGCGCGACATGAGGATCCTGATAAAACATTAATTTGCTGATAAGTTCCGGACGCTGCACTTTTGTTTTTCCGATCACAAAATCCTCAACCGTCGTTTAGGCCACCGCATATTGCTGATCGTTTACCTTCTGAGTGTAACCGTTTTCGTTCGCAAAATTACCACGTACGCCTACATTTACATGGTTTTTATAATAGAGCAGACAATAAGGAATCGCGCATTGTTCCAGTAAAGAAGCATAAAGCGTCGTTTTAGCCGAACAATCACCATCGCCACTCAGTAATACCTCATGCGCCCTTTTGGCTACTTCAGTTTCATACCACAGATCTTCATAACTATAACTGATATTTGTGGTAACATACTGCAAAAGTGCCTGCGCCTTCGCTTCGTTTGATTGCAGCCCAGCGGTAATTTTATCGGCCAGTTTTTTAATCACAGGGTCCTTATCTGCTTTAGAAATATTAGCGCCGATGTTGCCTGCATACACCGGGCGGCCAAAATACTTAGTCAGATCGATCCCTTTGGGTGTATGGTAAAACATTTCTTTGTCCTGCTCCTGTATCAATTCGCTGAACGTCACATTCAGTGTGGTATCGTTATACCGATAGGTAAAAACATGGCTCGTGTCTACCTTCAGATTGCTGCAAGGAATGCGAAAAGCATAGTAACCATCGATAACACCGCGCATGCCTCCAAACTCGCAGATGCCCGTACTGCAGGGCGCATACTCCACCTTGCTTGTATCAAGCGTCAGCAGTTGCAGCATTTGAGCCCTGTCAAGCTCATTTTTTGCAATAAAATATAGTTGTTGCTTACCGACATCATAACCGCGAAAATCAAGAGCCGGATGCCATAGCTGCCGCGGCAAGGTATCGCAAAGGAGCGCAGGCATATAGAGGTAGTGAATGGCTGTTTGCTGCGCGGGTGTAAGGCTTGTGTTGTTTTTACAACTATAAAAAAAGCAGCAAACAAGCAGGGGGACTAAAACGAGAATTCTTCTGTTCATAGATAAATTCAAATATATAATAATTATACAGAACAGCAGCAGCATCCATCCTTGATTTGTTTACAGGCATGCTAACTGACCTGACTAAATTACGAGTAGTTTTATTGCTCCTCTAGCTTTTAAGACTTGAATTGCGCAAACCGGATAGCCTTCAAAAAGTAATAAAAATAAATGTACCGCTTCAATCGGAATGCCCCATCCAGTATGGAGCTCTAAACGAACTTGAGAATGGTAATTAAAAATAACAGAGTGCCCGGTATCGGTTAAAGTCACATGGAACTATTTGCGTGTTTCATCAGCCTGCTCACTCGACGCACAAGCATAAATTTAAAGCTACCCGGCCTATTTTATGAATCACATTCAATAATCAGGATTCTGACTGACGACAATACAAAAAAAGCCCCTTAGAATTTTTGCTGACGGCAATTCTAAGGGGCTATAAATATAAAAATATTGAACTTAAAGTTTTACAATCTTGATCACCTCGCGGTTAATTCTGATAAAGTAGATTCCCTTTGGCAAGGTACTGATATCAGCACTTTGGAGTGGAGAAACTGTGCCGGTTTGCAACAGCACTCCACAAATATCTGTAAGGCTGTATTCGCTGCCCGGTTTAATACCTTCACAATAAAAGTAGTCGCCCACCGGATTTGGATAAACACTAAGTGTTTGCTTTTCTGCATCGGTTACAGAAGCCGGGAGATTTAAGGTATTCAAGGTGGTATTCGTAACTACCGCCGGATTCAGATCAAAATATATCGAAGCGGTATTTTTGATCTGCGTACCCAGTGCAAGGCCTGTTTTGTGTTTGATTTTATATTGAACAAATCCCATGCTTTTTGCAAAATTAGTGGTGCTATCTGCCAGCATGATATTTGGAAACCTAAACTCAAGGTATTTCCCATTTTGAGTCAGTATCATATGATGACTTTTATTTTGCACTTGCAAGGTGGCCGCATCCAGATCATCATCAAGTGTATCACGTATTACGATATTGAACGCAGGTGCACTACCGGTATTCTGAAAATTAATGTTATATGTAAAATCTGTTCCGGGCAGTACATTTCCCGCTGGTCCTTCTCCACGGGGCATCACTTCCTTATTATTCGGGTCGGCGCCATACGCGAAAGTCAGACATGTATTGGTCGAATTATTAGCCATATTCACGTCTCCTGCAGCAGCCGGCGTGAGCGAAAGCAGACTGCACATGGTATCTCCCAGCAGATAAGGCTGATTATTGGCGTCATGCGTAGGCAAAATGGCGTTTACCAGCACATAATTGTTGTACCCTACGATATTATTCAGATTCCAGGTAGCCGTATTGCCAATGATGCTGGCTGGAGCTGGTGTCGCATTGACAATGGTCATACCCACCGGGAAATTGTACACAAGACTGCCGTTAGAAGGAGTGCACAAATCGTTACCGTAAATCAGATAGAGTTCTTTAGTGTTTCCCGGCAAACATGGATTGCTGGTATTGATATGACTGACCTTCAAATCAAATGCAGGATTTGTATAATTTAACCCGAAATCCAGATTTGAAGCTGTTGGGGTATTCACCAGATAAGTGAGGGATACCGGGCAGGCAACAAGGGCACAGTTATTGGCAGCCATCGAGCATTGTACCGTAAATACATCACCCGGTGCATAAGGGTACATTATATTGTAGTAACCCTGCGCATCTGTTGACACATTCGTCACCGGCACATTGTTTATATCAAGTAGTTTTAAAGTGGCATTAGGCAGGGCTTCGCCGGCGTCCATCACACAATTGGCATTCAGGTCGTTGTACACATAACCTGTGTATGATGAACAATAACCCGAAATCACCACAGTTCCGCTGACTGTGCTGGTAGGCGCTCCGGGACCGTTGCGTGTTTTGATCACTGTATATGAACCGGGTGCATTGTAAGTGTGTGTCAGATTATAATTGTTACCGCAATCGCAACCCGCACCACAAAATAAGTTGGCATTATTGTAAATGTGATTGGGTAGCGGTATTACGGTGCCATCACCGAAATCAATCGTTCCGGAAATAACGTCGCCATTGTTAAATCCGCAGACCACCAGGCTGTCGCCAAACCAAACCGGATCGCAGACATTTGCCTGATAGGAAGAGTACCATTGTGTAATTGTTTGTGCTTTTGAGACAAAAAATGCAACAAGCAGGATGCATAAAATAGAGAGCTTTTTCATTGTAATGTGTTTTATTGTTGATTAATAGACAGTTTTAAAAATAAAATCGTTAGTCATTCACAGAAAAATTTATAAATGGCAGGTTTTATCTTCCGGCCCTTGAGGGCAGTTGAACGCAAAACAGCTAACTTCGCATTTAATCTGTATTACATGGGACAAAATTTCAAGATGGTAGCCAAAACCCTGTTTGGCTTTGAAGAACTACTGGCAAAAGAACTGCAGCAACTGGGCGCACTGCATATCCGCAAAGGTATGCGCATGGTGAGTTTTGAAGGCGATAACGGATTTATGTATAAAGCCAATCTGGCCTGCCGTACTGCTATCAAAATACTGAAACCCATCCATACCTTTCAGGTAAAAAATGAAGAAGACCTTTATCAGGGCATCTATAAAATAGACTGGAGCCAATACCTGAGCGAAACCCAGACTTTTGCCATCGATGCCACGATCTTCTCCGATTATTTTAATCACTCAAAATACATCGCCTTAAAAACGAAAGACGCGATCGCTGACCAGTTCAGAAATCTGAAAGGTGTGCGACCCAGTGTAGATATCGACTCCCCTGACCTGAGGGTCAATATCCATATCAACCAGTCCGAATGTACCGTATCACTCGATAGTTCGGGAGCTTCGCTGCATTTGCGTGGCTATAAAACCGACACCAATATCGCCCCCATCAATGAGGTGCTGGCCGCCGGCTTGCTGCTTCTTTCGGGCTGGGACGGACAATGTAACTTTCTTGATCCTATGTGTGGCAGTGGCACCATTCTGATCGAAGCCGCCATGATAGCCTGTAATATCCCAGCTAATATTAACCGGACCGAATTTGCCTGCGAACGCTGGGCTGATTATGACAATGCCCTTTTTGAAACCATCCGTGAAAACTTATTGAAAAAGACACGGGAATTTCATTTTAAAATCAAAGGCTACGACATTGATTTTACAGCAATCAAAAAAGCCAAGATCAATATCAATAACGCAGACCTTGATGAGTATATCGACGTCATACACGAAGATTTTTTTGACAGCAAAAAAGAAAACGAGGGTAAGTTACACATCCTGTTTAACCCGCCCTATGACGAAAGGATCAGCATACGTACCGAAGAGTTCTACAGCGATATCGGCAATACCCTTAAAAGAAATTATCCGGATACCAATGCCTGGATGATCACCGCTAACCTTGAAGCCCTGAAGTATGTAGGTCTGAAACCATTACCCAAAATAAAAATATACAACGGCAATCTGGAAGCACGACTGGTTCGTTATGAAATGTATGAAGGAAGCAGGAAGTCCTCCACGGCGGAAAGAAACGATCTTTGACCTTCAGGTGCCGGTGGATAAGGACATAAACAACAACTGCCTTACTACAACTTACAAGTATTTTACTACCTTTGCGCACAATTTAAAAAACACAGCACATTATGTCTTTATTAATCGCAGGTACCATGGCGTTTGATGCCATTGAAACACCCTTTGGCAAAACTGATAAAATTGTAGGCGGATCGGCCACCTACGCAGCCTGGAGCGCTTCGCAGTTTACCCATACTATCAAGCAGATCTCTATTATTGGCGGCGATTTTCCGGAAGAGGAAATTGCGGCGTTGAAAGCAAAAGGAGTGCAGTTTGATGGTGTAGAACAGATTCAGGATGAAAAATCATTTTTCTGGAGCGGTCGCTATCACATGGATATGAATACCCGCGATACCCTGATTACCGACCTGAATGTACTCGAAAAATTCAATCCTCAATTGCCGGATTCTTATCAGGACTGTGAGTTTCTGATGCTGGGCAATCTGATGCCATCGCTGCAAACACAAATCATACAGCAGTTAAAAAATCGTCCCAAACTGATCATCATGGACACCATGAATTTCTGGATGGATATTGCCATGGACGATCTGAAAAAAACCATTGGCATGGTAGACCTGCTCATGGTGAATGATGGCGAAGCCCGACAACTGAGCGGCGAATACTCACTTGTGAAGGCTGCTCAAAAGATCATGGACATGGGACCGAAATTCCTCATTATAAAAAAAGGCGAACACGGGGCCTTATTATTTCATGCCAATCATGTATTTTTCGCCCCTGCCCTGCCACTTGAAGAAGTATTTGACCCAACCGGCGCAGGCGATACGTTTGCCGGCGGATTTATCGGTCACCTGGCTCGTACCAAAGACATTTCATACAATAACATGAAAACGGCCATTATCATTGGTTCAGCCATGGCCAGTTTTGTAGTTGAAAAATTTGGCGCCCAACGCCTCAAAGAGATCAGTAAAGAGGATATCGCCAAACGACTGAATCAGTTTGTTGATCTGGTGAATTTCGATATTGATATTGAATAGGGTTCAGGGGTGAGGACTGTAGGATAAGGAAGGCCAGTTAAGGTTTAAGCCCTCCTACTCCCCTGTCAACTCTTCCCAGTACTCTGCTGCCCTGCGGGTATGCGGTATTACGATAGTACCTCCGACAATATTGGCAATCGCAAACACTTCATACAATTCTTCAGTGGTGGTGCCGGTCTCGTGACATTTACCTACATGATATTTGATGCAGTCATCGCAGCGCAGTACCATTGAAGCCACCAGCCCCAGCATCTCCTTGGTCTTTACATCGAGCGCTCCGGCCAGGTAGGTATTGGTATCAAGGTTATAGAGGCGGTTGATCACCTTGTTCTGCTTGCTCAATATAATCTCATTAGTCTTTTCGCGATAGCTGTTAAATTCATCCGCTATTTTTCCCATAAATAATTTGTTTAAAATATGAATGTCAAATATACTCCATGCACAAACAAGTGACCGCATTCCTTCCTTCATTATTTTTTTGGGCGTTCGGGCGCGCTTTCCGTTGCAAGTCCTCTCCGTCCCACGGCCGGCTGCGGGCTTTTCACTGCAATCGCTAACGCGGCTGATCCGTGAAAACTTTCACCCGTTTCAACCGTGATGATGATTTTATAATTCGCACCATTGAAATATGCAGCAGCCCTCAAGAATCAATATTTTTACTGCTTACACCTTACAATGCAGCAGAATTGTTTATATTAGCACCTTGTTTTTGAAACAACAACTAGGACGCTGAACACCGCAGTCTTTACCGGTAAGGAGTCGTCCATAGTATCCGTAAAAAAAACAAGTCGCAAAACATGAAACTGAGTATCGTTATTCCTGCATACAATGAAGGCCGCACCATTCATTTTATTTTAAATAAAGTGAAAGCGGTAGCACTGCCAAACAATATTGAAAAAGAGCTCATCATTGTAAACGATTGTTCAAAAGACGATACTGAAACCGCCATTTTACGCTATCAACAGGAAAATCCCGAACTCCCGATCTCATATTTTAAACATGAGATCAACAAAGGTAAAGGTGCAGCTATCCATACCGGCATTCAAAAAGCCACCGGTGATCTGGTGATCATACAGGATGCCGATCTGGAATACGATCCGGAGGAATACAATATTTTGCTGAAACCTTTCCTGCTTGGTGTGGCAGACGTTGTGTACGGTTCACGCTTTATGGGGGGCAAACCACATCGGATCCTTTTTTACTGGCATAGTATCGGTAATCAGTTTTTGACCAAACTGTCAAATATGTTTACCAACCTCAACCTCACCGACATGGAAACCTGTTATAAAATGATGAAACGGGATATTATCCAGTCGATCCATCTCGTCGAAAACCGATTTGGTTTTGAACCGGAAATTACGGCCAAATTATCCCGCATCAAAGGCATCCGCATTTACGAAGTGGGCATTTCATACTATGGCCGTACCTATGAAGAAGGTAAGAAAATAGGCTGGAGAGATGGCTTCCGCGCTATCTACTGCATCCTCAAATACGGCTTATTCGGAGCCCGGTAATCTGCTGTTCAGTTTACGATATAGAGAAGGAAATTCACTCAGGCCTGCAGCGGCAGCCAGCAATAATACTGTAAATTCACTTTTATATCTCACCAACGCACCGCAGTTGGGAATGGTATATCCTATGAATAAATACATGGAGACAGCAAATAAAAATGACGACAACAACAAACCGTTCCGGAAGTTTTTTCGTTTCACAAAAATCAATAAACTGATCAGCAGCAGCAGTACCAGATAATTGTCGATCGCCGAAATCTGGTATTTAAGCGGATCGCTCCATTTAAAGGAAGGCCTTAAAAAAACATGGTTCAGTGCCGTCGGAAAATGCTGCATATAGCTGGTAAAATTATTTTCAAGACGGGGTGTTTTCATGTCTGAATAGCCGATCAGCCCTAAAAATTCGGTCTGCCTGCTTTGAACCATCTTCATTGGATTCACCGCAGGCAGCACCCGGTGTATATTAAAAAAAAGAGTGACTGACACTAACAAAGCCCCGGCATAATAGGCGGGCACGTATTTACGGGTTCTGCTAAAAATCCATAAGATAAGCAGCGGTAACAGCGCAATAAAGTAAAAGTAGCGTACAATAAACAACAAAAACAACCCACCGGTCAAGGCCAACAAATACTTGCTGTTACGAAGCCTGATCCAGTGGCTTAAACTGTAAAATATAAGTCCGAAAGCCGTCAGCACCCAGCCGTCTTTATGAATTCCACTACACCAGAAAAGGACAGACGGCACCAGAAAGATCACGATGACAAACAGCCATTTCTTTTCCGGCTGCTGCCTGTAAAACGCTTTGTACAATAATAATTGTCCAATAAAAAAAGGCAAATTATAAATCACCACATTCACATACTGATGCCCGCATGAAATAATGGTGGCCAGTGTCATATACTTAGTATGAATAAGCACTCCGAGATCTTTCCAGAATACATTGCAGCGCGGTGAAGCAAAATTGAATCCGTCGCGTATATCTCCCCAGTTAAACAGCCATTCATAAAAAAAGTGGCGGGGATCATGCCGCATTTCTTTCAGTTCATTAAAGGCCTGCCAGTAAAAAAAACCAATATCGTTTGATACAAATTCGTAAAAATGAATATACAGATTAAGCGTACCGGCAAAAACTTTTAAGCAAAATAAAGCGATGATAACAGCTACAGGTAATCCGGTATTTTTTTCAAAACGATAATACCATAAAAATACACAAGCCAGCAATAAAAACAATATGAAGAGAATGATCTGCAACGCAAACGTATTTGTTGCAATAATACTGCTATTTTACAATAGTCGTATCACTTACACCGGTTCTGGTATTCATGTTGATGATCTTTACAGAAGTAATCACGCGTTCGCTACGGTCTTCATCTGCAGCCGGCAGCGATAAGTCTGCATCCGCATTATTGCCTGTTTTCTGGTACACATAGCGCGGATTATTTTTCACTTCACCGGTATTCAGATCCATCAGATCGGCTTCCTGTGGCAATGAGTTCACATCTGTGTTTAACCATCGGGATGCTGACAGGTAGTTATTCGCTTTGTGATAAATAAAAAAGCAGGTGCCGTTCTTAATTTTATCAATGATCACCGGGGCCAGATCAGGCGGCAAAGCGGGGCAACCATGACTTCTGCCCAAACGCTCATTATCGCGGGCAAATTGCTCACTGACATAATCGGCGCCATGAATTACAATGGCCCTTTCGTAAGCGTTGCTGTTAAAACTACCATCCATGCCCTGCAGTTTTAAGGAATAACCGTTGTTGCCGGTGTACGTTTCGGCGGTTACATAAAATCCCAAACTGCTTTGATGCGAGTCCTGCACATTAGAAAAATTAGTGGCAAATTCTTCGCCGGTACCGGCACCATGGGCCACCAGGCTATGAAAGAGTACTTTTTTGTTTTTCAGGTCGATGACCCACAGCCTTTTACGGTTGCTTGAAAGGGTAAAATCGCAAACTGACAAAATCCCTTCCTTGTCTATTTTATTCGACTCCAGCATGTTGAGGTAACCGTAAAATGCCGATCTGAAAACTTCGTACTTCAGTTTACCCCCGTTCGCAAATTTGATTTTGCTGTACACATACGAAATATACTTTTCGGTTTTTGTTTTGATCGCTGCTTCTGTTTCATCTGCAATTGCATGAGCTCCTGCATTGTTACTGCAAAAGCAGCCAAAAATCAAAACCAAAAATAATATGCGCAGTGTTTTTGTCAATTTAAAAATAATTTTTAAAAAGTTGAGTAGTAAAAGTAAGCAACTTTCAGAATATTATTTGTTAAAAAAAAGGAATTAGAGATAAAAGAGTCCATTAAAAAGGGGAACACATAATCATGCCATAGCCGGTACAAATCATATTTTAAGTAAATGAACAGGCTTCAGCAGTACTGCAAACTGCCCGATCACCCTATTTTCTGGCAATTGCGCGTTTGGCGGCTTCTACGATCGATTCTGCATTCAGTCCATATTTTTCGAGCAGATCAAGCGGCTTACCACTTTCACCAAAGGTATCCTTAACGGCAACATACTCATGTGGACAAGGACAGTGCATTCCGGCCACCTGAGCCACACTGTCACCAAGCCCACCGTTTTGCTGATGCTCTTCAGCAGTCACAATACACCTGGTTTTTCTGATCGAAGTGATGATAGCCTCTGTATCGAGCGGCTTAATGGTATGAATATTAATCAAATCACAACTGATGCCTTCTTTGCCGAGTATTTCAACAGCCTGCATGGCAATCCACACCAAGTGTCCGCAGGCAAAAATACTGACATCTGTGCCTTCATTGATCTGCTGCGCCTTGCCTATTTCAAAAGGCACATCCAGCGGTGTAAAATTTGGCCATTTAGGACGGCCAAAACGCAGGTACACTGGTCCTTTATAATCAGCAATAGCCATGGTGGCAGCTTTGGTCTGATTAAAATCGCAGGGTACGATCACAGTCATTTCAGGCAGCATTTTCATCATGCCGATATCTTCCAGCACCTGATGCGTAGCTCCGTCCTCACCTAATGTGAGACCGGCATGCGAAGCACAAATTTTTACATTTTTACCACTGTAAGCCACACTTTGTCTGATCTGATCGTACACACGGGAAGTGCTGAAATTTGCAAAAGTAGTGGTGTAGGGAATTTTCCCACCGATGGTCA
>JADYYU010000441.1 GCA_020853515.1 Chitinophagaceae bacterium
CTCAGATGCGCTCAAAGACGTTACTTTATATAAAGGCGACATACCCGCTGAATTTGGTGGCAGGGCCTCCTCTGTGCTGGATGTAAAAATGAAGGACGGCAACAATAAAAAATTCACCGCATCGGGTGGTATCGGTTTGATCTCATCGAGACTAACCGTAGAGGGGCCGATCGTAAAAGATAAAGGGTCGTTCATTATTTCGGGCAGACGAACTTATGCCGACCTGTTTTTAAAATTATCAAAAGACAGTTTACGCAGCTCGTCCAAATTATATTTTTATGATTTGAATCTCAAGGCCAACTATCAGATCTCCAAAAGGGACCGCATCTTTTTATCTGGTTATTTTGGTAAAGATATTCTCGGTCTGGGCAGCAGTTTTGGTTTCGACTGGGGTAACACTACGTCCACTATTCGTTGGAATCACATCATTTCAGCCAAATTATTTTCAAATACATCCATCATTTATAGCGACTATTCTTATAAAATAAAAGCAGGATTTGATGATCAGTCTTTTCAGATCAAATCATCTATCCGCGATTATGATCTTAAACAGGATTTCAGCCTTTTTGCAAATGCAAATAACAGTATTAAGTTCGGGTTCAATTTTATGCACCATACCTTCAGGCCTACCGAATTTAGCGGTACCGGTATCAATACCTCCGACAGTCTGAAAAACCGATATGCGCTGGAAGGTGGTGTGTATGTGCAAAACGAACAAACGATCAGTAAAAATATTAGTGTTAAGTACGGACTTCGTTTTTCAATGTTCGATTATCTGGGGCCGGGTACTTCCTATACTTACGACAGCAAAGGAAATCCGCTTTCAAAACAATCTTATGCAAATGGCGAAACAATCAAACTTTACAATGGCCTTGAACCGCGCATTTCAGCAAAATACCAGCTAAATGACGTAAGTTCAGTGAAAGCGTCGTACAACAGAAACTTACAATACCTGCATTTACTATCAAACTCCACTACCTCATCGCCCACCGACATTTGGGTGCCCAGCAGTAATAATGTGAAACCTCAAATTGCTAATCAGGTCGCTGTTGGTTACTTCCGTAATTTTAAAGACAATGTGTATGAATTTTCATTTGAGACTTACTACAAAACACTGGGCAATCAGATAGATTATAAAAATGGTGCCGATCTGTTTCTAAATCCCGATGTAGAGGCTGAGCTGGAATACGGCAAAGGACGAGCCTATGGTGCTGAATTTTATTTCCATAAACAATCGGGCAGACTCACCGGATGGGTGAGTTATACCCTCTCACGCTCACTCAGAATTTTCGAAAACATCAATGAAGGAAATGAGTATCCGGCCAAACAGGATCGCATTCACGACATTGCCATCGTAGGTATGTATGATCTTACCAAAAAAATAAAAATATCGGCCAACTGGGTTTATAACACCGGTTCGGCAGTTACATTCCCATCCGGCTCTTACATTATAGACCATCAGAAAGTACCCTACTATACAGAACGGAATGGCTATCGCATGCCGGCCTATCACAGGCTGGACGTCGGGGCAACCTGGTATCGTAAAAAAACCGACAAACGTGAGTCGAGCTGGAACTTTTCAGTGTACAATGCCTATGGTCGTCAAAATGCCTATTCGATCAGCTTCCAGACCAACAAAAACGACCCTACAAAAACAGAAGCCTTACAAACTTCCCTGTTTCGTTGGGTACCCTCCATTACCTACAACTTTAAATTTTAATTCATAGTTTATGAAAGCAATACAATTATTATTTGCAGGCACATTACTTATTTTGTTTAGCTCATGCCAGAAAGTGATCGATGTTAATTTGAATGATGCAAAACCACAATACGTCATTGAAGCCAGCCTCTACGAAGGGGTGCACCCTTGCCGTGTCAGAGTGACGCTAACTTCGAGCTATTTTGGAAACGATATACCGCCGGCAGTCAATGATGCGGTAGTCACACTCAATGATCCAAACAGCGGCGTGATCACTTTAAACGCTACCGGCAACGGATGGTATGAAACAGCCCCTTTTAATGCCATTGCAAATACTACCTACGAACTGAATGTATCTGCAGGTGGTAAGTCGTTCACAGCAACCTCTACCCTGCCCCATCCTATTGCGATCGATTCGCTGAGCAGCAGACCATTTGGTGGTTTTGGCCCGCCGGATCCTAAACGCGGAACAGAATTGTTGCTGATTCATTTTAAAGATACAGTAGGCATCAAAAATTATTATCGTGTCGTAGCAACGCAAAATGACACCATGCTGAACAAGCCCGAAAACTATTATATTTTTGACGATCAGATACGAGATGGCCTGCAGATCGATGCGCCTTTGTTTACCTCCCTTTTCAGAAAAGGTGATAAGGTTGACATTGAATTATTAGGCATGGATGCGGCTGTCTATGATTATTTTTCAACGCTGAGTGATGCATTAAGCGGCGATGCGAATACCGGTGCTGCCCCGGCTAATCCTAACAGTAATTTCAGTAATGGTGCATTGGGTTATTTCGCAGCCTATACTTCCAGCAAAAAATCGATCGTGATACCGTAGTGATTAACCGTAAAATTATTGAACGGCCATAAGATCGGTCAGCAGCTCAGATAATCGCAGCTTCAAAAAGTTGTGCGCTGGACATACTACATTTAATTTACTGTACATTTGTAGTTACCATCAAAATATGTGCAAAGCGCTTCCTGATGTTCTTTGCAGTTTTAATCCGTAAATGTGTAAAAATAAAGAACGTTTATATGCCAAAACCAAGCAAGCTGCAGATCCAGGCGGCATTACAGATTCAGAAACCAATGCATGACGTGTTTGAAGCGATCGCCGATCCGGTACAAATGCGTC